>CALMKH010000072.1 GCA_937867025.1 uncultured Bacteroidota bacterium
GCCTTGTTTGCCTGTGGCCGGGATACACTCTTGTGCGGATCGTTGACACCGGATAAATTTTCACCTGGCTGTTTCTGGCTATTGTACGTATTTTCCTGAATTATTACCGAATACCCGGAACCGGCAGTTTTGTTTTCCCCGGCGCCGGATACATGTTCACCTGTCTGCCAGACAAGCATTCCCGAAGCGGATAAAAACAAAATACCGGAAACGAGCCACTTGCCCAGGCGCCCTCGCTTATGTTTCTGGCGGTAATAACCATCGAGTGCTGCCTTAAAGGTATCTTTTTCAGGCACGGATTCAAGCACGGAAAGTTTTTCATGCAGTGCAGTGTCGATCGGGTGGAAATAAATGGCTTCATCATCCAGTATGATAACTTTTTTTCCTGGATCAGGTGTTCCTTCAATGTCTGACAGGTGTTTATTGATTGTATAATCGGCAGGATGGGCCAGATGGGACAGGGCCTCGGCAATATATATCCACGCGGCATCATCTGGCTGGGCTTCGAACTTTTCCAGCTTCAGGTTCAGGAAATCATCGATATGATGGGTTTTATTTGCCAAACTTGCGTTCCATTTGTTGTTTCAGCATATCGGACAAGAGTTTCCGGGCTCTTGACAACTGTGATCTTGAGGTGGTTTCATTAATATTGAGGAGCTTCGATATTTCCGGGTGATTCAGTTTGTCAACTGCGTAAAGGTTGATGATCACCCTGTATTTTTCGGGCAGTTGCTGCACCATGTACAGCGCTTCATCCGTTGAAATATGGTTGAGCCAGTGCTCTCTTTCCGATTCGCTTATATCATCTTCCTTGTTGTAAAGCTGATCATTGATACTGACCTCAAGCTGGGTTTTAAGTTTTCTCTGAATATAATTGATCGCGGTGGTAACGAATATCTTGTACATCCACGAGCCGAGCGCAGACTCAGCTTTAAAGCGATGAAGGTTCTGGAATACTTTAATGAAACCTTCCTGGAAAATATCGTGAGCTACGTCCCGGTCGGGGGCATAACGAAGACAAATACCGAACATTTTAGAGGCGTATTGCCTGTACAAAAGCTCCTGGAAGAGTTTTTCATTCCTTAGGCAACCTTGCACTATTTCAGCTTCAGTGTACAAAATCTAATGCAATTAAGACACTAAATTAGCGGAAATGTTGCAAGAAATTAATTAAAATGTCCCATTGCAGCATATATCGTTCGTAAATGGTCTAATATGTATGAGGATTCCGATAGCATTGACCATTATACTGTTTTCAACAGTAGCCATATCACAGGATAAGGCAATCAGAGGGTTTTCGCGGCTCGAAACTTCACTATTATCCATCAATCCAGCTCCGGGAACGAATCCCTCGGAAACTTTCTCCTTAAAAGTCAGGGTTACTAATAAATGTATAGATTCATTACTGACCGGCGATACCATAGACCTGTTACTGTATATAACTGACCGAAGTTATGATATTTCCAGATTCATATTAGTTAAAGATTTACACATTGACAGCTCCATAATATTTATGGTACATGATTTTCATAATAAGGATCAGGACGTGGCATTAGTTTATTTCAGGTGCGGATGGAGCGCTTATGCCCAAAAGTATAGTGATACATCGGAACATAATTTATACCGGGCGGAACTTGATCTCAGATCATATTTTCCCAAGATGATAGAACCCGAACCTTATGAGTCAAAACTGGAAGTGGATTATTCCCCGATGAGCTCTGAATTAAGACTGAGGTTCTATAGTCCTGCGAATGCGTTAACAAGATGGACTTTAACGGACAATCAAAACAGGCAATTACTCCACGGATTTATTGAGCTTACCCCTGGGAAAAATCCATACAGCATTATGATTGAGAATCTGCCGCAGGGAAGATACACATTAACAATTGGTGAAAACAGTGAGGCCGTACACGAGACTTTTACCGTGTTTCGCTGAAAATCACACCTTCTCCAGGGCCTGTTCCACATCGGCAAGAAGATCTTCTATATCTTCCACGCCTACACTTAACCTCAGGAGGCCGTCGATGACACCTGCTTTTTCCCTTTCCGCTTTCGGAATACTGGCGTGCGTCATACTTGCCGGATGGTTGACAAGGCTTTCCACCCCGCCAAGGGATTCGGCAAGACTGAATATGTGCGTATTGGTGGCAAATCTCATAGCCGCTTCAAAATCATCGCCCTTCAGGGTGAATGACACCATGCCCCCGAAATCCCTCATCTGTTTTTTCGCGATGGCATGTCCTGCCGCGTCCTCAAACCCAGGCCAATATACTTTGCCTATCTTCGGATGATTGCGTAGATAATGTGCAATGGCCCTGCCGTTTTCACAATGCGCTTTCACGCGCAGGTGCAGGGTTTTTATTCCCCTGATCACCAGGAAACAATCCATAGGTCCAGGATTAGCCCCGCAACTGTTAAGTATAAAAGCAAGCCGTTCATACAAGGCTGTATCATTGGTCATTAAAGCTCCCATGACTACATCGCTGTGACCGCCCAGGTACTTGGTGGCACTGTGCATTACAATGTCCGCGCCGTGATCTATAGGATTCTGCAGATAGGGGGATGCGAAGGTATTGTCTATGCACAGGGTGATATTGTGTTTCCTGGCGATCTCTGAAACCGCTTTGATATCAACAATTTTAAGGGTTGGATTTGTTGGTGTTTCAGCCCAGATAAGCTTGGTGTTGGCGTTGATATATGTTTCTATATTGGCCGCGTCATACAGGTTGATATAATGGAATTTGATACCGAAAGGTTCGTAAATCTTAGAGAACATGCGATAAGAACCGCCGTAAATATCATCGCCTGTTATCACCTCATCACCGGGCCTTAGAAGTTTAATAACAGCATCTGTAGCTCCCATCCCGCTGCTGAAGCACAGCGCGTGTTTAGCATTTTCAAGGGCAGCGAGATTATTTTCAAGCTGTGTCCTGGTAGGGTTTTTACCCCTTGCATAAGCATATCCCTTGTGTTTACCCGGATATTCCTGCACAAAGGTGCTGGTTTGGAATATGGGGGTCATTATAGCTCCTGTTGTAGGATCAGGCTCAATACCTGCGTGCAGGGCCTTTGTTCCAAATTTCATATATTTTAATTTAAATTGATTTCTTTCAACCCCGGACTTATAACAAGTCTTCCTTCGGTTTTTGATTTTACATAATCGACAGTAACGCCGGGGGCAATTTCCACCAGTTCAAAACCCTGACCGGTAATGTTAAACACGCCGAGCTCAGATACTACCTTTTTTACACAGGCTATCCCGGTAATAGGCAAAGTGCACTCCTTCAGCAGTTTTGACTCACCCGCCTTGTTGACATGCTGCATGGCGACAATAATGTTTTTGGCACTGGCGACCAGGTCCATAGCGCCACCCATACCTTTCACCATTTTGCCGGGGATTTTCCAGTTGGCGATATCGCCGCGATCATTCACTTCCATGGCTCCGAGAACAGTCAGATCCACCTTGCCGGCGCGAATCATGCCAAAACTCATGGCAGAATCGAAAAAAGCAGATCCCGGAACAGTGGTGATGGTTTGTTTGCCGGCATTGATGAGGTCGGCATCTTCCTCGCCATCGAAAGGGAAGGGCCCCATACCGAGAAGACCGTTCTCTGACTGTAGTACCACTTCAACCCCCTCGGGGATATAATTGGCGACCAAAGTAGGTATGCCTATCCCCAGGTTGACATAATAGCCGTCTTTTAATTCCTGGGCTATTCGTTTGGCTATTTGTTCCTTGCTTAGCATTGTATGATAATGGAATGCAAAACAAGCGATTTTTTTTCATAAAACCCTACGGTAAGTCAACAAATAAATTTGTTTTTAAAGGCCCCCTGAGTTAATTTTACAACATAAAAAATACAGCATATTCATGCAGCTGAAAGCCAATACCCCCGAAGATTATATCGCTATGATAAGCGATGACAAAAAGGAAGCCATCATTAAATTGCGCGAAGTCATACTTAAGAATTTACCCAAAGGTTTCCAGGAATGTACAGGATATGGCATGATGGGATATGCGGTTCCACACAGCATCTTCCCGGCCGGTTATCATTGCGATCCCAAACAACCTTTGCCATTCGCCGGCTTAGCCGCCCAGAAGAACTTTGTCGCCATATACCATATGGGCATGTATGCAAGCCCTGAATTGCTGGAATGGTTCACAAAGGAGCATGCAAAACGTGTTAAAACCAAGCTTGATATGGGAAAGAGCTGCATCCGGTACAAAAAACCGGAGAACATTCCTTATGATCTGATCGGGGAACTGATGCAAAAAATGAGTGTGAAGGATTGGATATCTCTGTACCAGGAAAAGCTTGATGCCAGGACAAAAAAATAATCAGTAATATTCTTTTAATAGGTTCAAAAAGTCCTGTCTAATTTCTCAGGATCACCTGGAACTCGATTTCCGATCGTTTGAGCTCGTCCAGCAATTCCTGGCATATATTTACCTTTCTGTCTGCACTGACAAGCTCCACCTGGTGCTTTTTTTCCCTGTCTGTCATCGTAATATTGACTGGCAGAGATCCTTCAAACTTCTTGAACAAAAGCTCCAGCTCATCAATGATATGCGGGTTTAAACCCTTCATATCCATTTGCAGGCCAAGCCCTTTTATATACCGTTCTTTCACATCCTCCATTTTTTCGCCTGTCTGTATATTCAGCTCCCATTCACGGCCTCCTTCTTTCGGCCATTTCGGTCGCTCCACCTTGCAGCGCAGGACAATGAAATGATTGGGATAAAGTATTAATCTCAACGCGTCGAATGTGCCGCCAAACGCGAAAAAAGTGGATTGTCCCGAATAATCCTGAAGCACAAATTTGGAATAATTCTTTCCATTTTTCGTAATAAGATTGTCGACCTTTACCACTATGCCCGCAACTACAGGCAATGGTTTATTCCTCGCCAGCTCCTCAATATTTTCCAGTTCTGCCAGTGTGCAATTGGTAATGGCATTGTACTCCATTCTGAATGTATCCATCGGATGCCGGTTAATGAAGATGCCAACCATTTCCTTTTCCATATTGCATTCTTCAAGTATGCTGTAAGGTTCTACCTTAGGCATTTGCGGTTCGGCAAAATTTTCCTTCGCCGACTCACCGAACATGGACACCTGGTTGCTTGAATTGTTTTCCTGGGTCCTGGCACCATACCTGATGGCTATTTCTATTCCTGAGCCATTCTCATTTTCGGCTAGATATTGGGCCTTATGGAAGGATTTGTCGAAATCAAAAGCACCGCCCTTGACAAGGGCTTCCAATGTTTTTTTATTGACGTTGCGCAGGTTGCACCTGGAAGTGAGGTCGAAAATATTCCTGTAGGGACCGCGGAGTTTCCGCTCTTCGATGATATTTTGAGCCGGTGCTTCTCCGACGCCTTTCACGGCGCAAAGACCGAACCTGATCTCCCCCCTTGAATTGACCGAAAACTGCAGTTCACTTTCGTTCACGTCAGGGCCGAGCACCGGAACATTCATGCGCTGGCATTCCTGCATCATGATGCTGATCTTATCAATGTTATTGCTGTTATTCGTCAGTACCGCGGCCATGTATTCAGCGGGATAATGCGCTTTAAGGTAACCGGTCTGGTATGCCACAAACGCATAGCATGTGGAGTGCGATTTGTTAAAGGCATAAGCCGCAAAAGCTTCCCAATCCTTCCATATCTTTTCACATTTGACCGGATCGAGCCCTTTTTCCTTGATCCCTTTCATGAAATCATCCTTGAGTTTCATCAGGTCTGCAAGGTTCTTTTTACCCATTGCCTTCCGCAGGGAATCTGCTTTTCCTTTGGAAAATCCAGCCAGGGATTGACTCAGCAACATCACCTGCTCCTGATACACGGTAATGCCATATGTGTCACCGAGATAATCTTCCAATTCAGGAATATCATACTCAATTTCTTCAATCCCATGTTTACGCTTAATATAGAGAGGTATATATTCCATCGGGCCCGGACGATAGAGTGCATTCATGGCAATCAGGTCCTCAAATTTGTCCGGCTTGAGTTCCCTGAGGTATTTCTGCATGCCTGGACTTTCAAACTGGAACGTACCTCCTGTATCCGCTCTTTGGTATAATTCGAATGTTTTCTGATCATCAAGAGGCAGGTTGTCGATATCAATGTCAATTCCCCGGTTTTTCCTGATCAGCTCCATAGCCGTTTTGATAATGGAAAGAGTTTTCAGGCCGAGAAAATCCATCTTTATAACACCTGCATCTTCCACAACCTTTCCCTCAAACTGTGTCAGAAGCAAGCTCGAGTCCTTCGATACCGCAACCGGTAATATTTCTGAAAGGTCTTTAGGGGCGATAATGATACCCGCAGCATGAACGCCGGTATTCCTGACCGATCCTTCAAGCAGCATGGCCTGGCGCAATACTTCCCCTTTGTTGCTGCTTTTGTCATGATGCCATTCCCGCAGCTGCATGACACCGGGAATATCTTCCTGCCTAAGCAAGATGACATCCCTGTTTTCTATTTCTGCCTCAGGCGTTTCAAAGTCATCGCTCTCCAGGATATCCTCCTTAACACCTTCAATTTTGGCATGTATGACCTGCTTGAGACTTAACCCCAGGGGCCTGGCTGGAACAAGCTTGGTAATACTGTTGGATTCTTCCACACTGAGATCCATTACCCTGGCTACGTCCTTAACACTCATTTTCGCCGCCATTTTGCCATAGGTAACTATTTGGGCAACCTGGTGCTTGCCATATTTGTCAACGACATAATCTATTACTTTCTGCCGGCCATCATCATCAAAATCCGTGTCAATATCGGGCATGCTTTTCCGTTCCGGGTTCAGGAATCTCTCAAAAAGCAGATCATACTTTATCGGATCTATATTGGTGATCCCTATGCAATAGGCCACTGCGCTTCCCGCGGCGGAACCACGCCCGGGACCCACAACAACACCGAGTTCACGGCCGGCCTTGATGAAGTCGGATACAATAAGGAAGTATCCTGCAAATCCCATCGTTCTGATGGTAAACAACTCGAATTTCAGGCGTTCTTCTATTTGCTGATCAATTTCTCCATAACGTTTTCGGGCGCCTTCAAAAGTCAGCGCCTCCAGGTAGTCGTCCTGGGTTTCAAATTCCGGGGGAACCGGGAAGTTGGGCAACAGGATATCCTTTTTCAGGTTCAATGCTTCCACCTTGTCTACGATATGCCCTGTATTATCAATTGCTTCAGGAACATCGCTGAAAAGGGTCCTCATCTCTTCCTGCGTTTTGAAGTAAAAGTTATCGTTGGGAAAAGCAAACCGCCTGCCCTTGACAAACTTTTCCTCATCACCGTCCAGATCGGAAGCTTTCGGCGTACTCTGCTTTTCACCGGTATTGACACATAACAATATGTCATGTGCATTGTAATCCTCTTTCTCTACATAATGCGAATCATTCGTGGCTATCATTTTCACATTGTACTTGCGGGCAAATCTTATAAGCACTTCATTCAGTTTGTCCTGCTCGCCCAAACCATGCCTTTGCAATTCAATATAATAATCATCTCCAAACAGATCAAGCCACCACTGGAATTCCTTTTCACCCTCAGCTTCCCCCTTTTTGAGTATGGTCTTAGGCACGATCGCTCCGAGACAGCAGGAAGTGGCAATCAGACCCTCATGGTATTGCTCGATCAGCTTCTTATCTATCCTCGGCCATTTGCTGTACATGCCGTCTATATAACCAAGTGAACACAATTTGGACAGGTTCTTGTACCCGGTAGGATTTTTTGCCAGCAGGAGCTGGTGATACCTGATATCTTTGTCATCTTTGGTGAAGTTTTTCCTGAAGCGGTCTTCCACCATATAAAATTCACATCCTACTATGGCTTTTATTTTTTCTTCTCCCTTATTGTGTTTGGCGGCCTCAGCTACAAAATTGAAGACGCCGAACATATTGCCATGGTCCGTTATGGCAACAGCTCTCTGCTTATCATTGACAGCCTTTTTAAACAGATTTTGAATGGATGCCGCTCCATCCAGCAATGAAAACTGGGTATGGCAATGCAGGTGTGAAAAATCAGGCATGTATATGTGTAAAATTGATGTTGTAAAATTACCATTCTTTGTCAGGAAAACATATCCATGTTGAAAACTAGCTAAAAACATAGCTGCGGACTTCGCCATCTTTGCAATTCAGTAATTGTGAACAAATGGAAGCAGAAATAATTACGATAGGTGATGAATTGCTAATAGGGCAGGTGGTGGACACCAATAGCGCGTGGCTTGGCCAGATGCTTAACAAACACAATATCAGGATAAGAAGGATCAATTCCATCAGCGATAATAAAGATGAAATATTTTCTCAGCTGACCGACTGTTTGAAGCGTTCGGGACTTATTATTATTACGGGAGGACTTGGACCTACAAGGGATGATATAACCAAAAATACACTTGTCGAATATTTCGGAATGGGGTGGAGGGTCGACCAGCAGGTAATGCAACAGCTTGAAGCATTTTATAAAAGTCGCGGCAGGACGATGTTCGAGGCAAATAAATTGCAGGCGCACCTGCCAGACGGCTGTAAAACACTGATCAATGAATGGGGTACTGCTCCCGGAATGTGGTTCGATATTGACGGGAAAATAGTTATCAGTATGCCCGGGGTGCCTTACGAGATGAAGAACATTTTTGAATTCAGAGCATTGCCGTTGCTTGCCGAAAGGCTGAAACGTCCTAAATTGTACCATAAGACCATTGTCACGATCAATATTCCCGAATCCATACTGGCAAAAAATATAGAAGATATCGAAGACGGTCTTCCACCATATGTTAAACTGGCTTATCTCCCTAACTGGAACATTGTAAGGCTCAGACTTACGGGTACTCAGAATGGCGAAAAGGATATCGCTTCAGAAGTGGATGATATAGCCGCAAAAATATGTCAAAGGATAGGGGATGGAGTGGTGGCCACCGAGGATCTGAATATGGCAGAAGTGGTTTTCAGGCAGCTTGCCCTCAAAAACAAGACGCTCAGCATAGCCGAAAGCTGCACGGGTGGTTATATCTCGCATCAGATAACCCTTATACCCGGAGCGTCAAAGGTGTTTGTAGGTTCTGTGATCAGTTACAGCAACTCGGTCAAGCATCACCAGCTCGGGGTTGACACGACCTTGTTTGAAACTGTCGGGGCCGTTAGCGAACAGGTCGTTGAACAGATGGTGCGCGGTGTAAGGGAAAGGCTGCAGACCGATTTTGCCATCGCTGTTTCAGGTATTGCAGGGCCGGGAGGAGGCAGTGAAGAAAAACCTGTAGGAACTGTGGTGATAGGCATATGCTCAGCGACTCAGACACTGGTCAGGAAGTTCCATTTTATAGGTGACAGGATGAACGTTATCGGCAGGGCCGGAAATATGGCTTTCGATATGCTGCGACGTATGATTTCGTCTGAAACACAATAATTAGTCAAAAAAAAATCCCCCGGTAGCAAACCGGGGGATTTGTCTGAATAAAATTTATACTGTTTATTGTTTAACGAGTTTAATCTGGCGGACACTTCCGCTGGTTTCCGTTCTCACAAAATAAACACCGTCCGCGTAACCGGAAAGGTCAAATCGTATCTTGCCGCTTTCATCCGGATTTACAGCGATGATTACTTGTCCCATGGCGTTGGTTACAACCACACCCTCAAGGTTTTTTTCAGAAACGACAGTGAAAATCCCTGAACCAGGATTGGGTATGACATACAGGGTTTTATCGGAACCGGTTTCATGGATTCCGGTGACATTGAGGTTCTGCGTAATGCAATGTTCACACCCGGAATTGGATTTTACACATAGTTTAACCACAAAGTTACCAACCTGGTAATGATGGCTTGGCTGTTTTATGTCCGAACTGTCACCATCGCCGAAATCCCACATCCATTCGGTAATGGTGCCATTAGAGACAGTAGAGATATCATTGAAATCGTAGGTTCTGTTAGCTCCTCTCGAATATGTGAAATCTGCCGCAGGCAACGGATTTACTGATGCAACACCTGTAACAGTATCAGCGCATCCATCCGCATTTTTGACTATCAGTTGCGGATTATAAGTTCCTGCCGAAGCATAAACATATGCAGGTTGTTTTAGAACAGAACTGCCTGTACCGTCACCCAGAGTCCAGGCATAAGTTTGCGCATCCACGCTGGAATCGATAAACCTGCTGCTATCACCAAGGCAAACGGACCTTATACCAAATTTTGCCACAGGCAGCGCCGACACATTGACGATTTTGGAAGCAGTATCCTTGCATGTAGCATTATTGGTTTCTATCAGCTGAAGAGTTCCGGCACCGCTGGTATTCCAGCGTACGTTAATGGAATTGCTGTTTTGCCCGCTTACAAGGCTCCCGCCGGTAACTGTCCAGCTATATGTGTTTCCTGAAGCGCCCGGAGTATTGAACGATTGAAATTCTCCGATGCACGCTTTGATGCCGCCGCTTATATTAATGGTCGGAACCGGTGAAACAGTAACCCTGACTGTATCATGATTCCTGCAGCCCGTAGATGAGCTTGTGACACGCAGGAAGTAGCTGGAAGTGACAGTAGGGCCGACAGAAGGGTTGGAAACAGTGGATGTAAATCCGGCAGGACTGCTTGTCCAGCTATAGGTTAATCCTGCCTGGGATGCAGCACCTATCTGAACGGTTGACCCCGGGCATATGTTCACCGGCTGACCGGCATTGGCAACTGGGAGCTGGTTGACATTCACATCTATGGTGTCGCGCTTGGAGCACCCAAATGTAATATTGGTGACTTCCAGAATATACTTTGTCTGCACGCCTGGACTTACTATAAGCCTTGATGAAGTGCCAAGTGTGATACCTGATAATGTAAGCCATTTGTAAGAGAAGCCTGTTCCGCTCGATTGCCCGATATTGGCTGTGTCACCTAAACAGATAGTCCTGTCCGGACCGAGATTAGCAGCCGGCAGCGCTCTTAATGAACGATTAGTGATCAGCGAATCATTGAACTCTATGCCGTCTGTCTGCCCATTTGGAAGTGTACTGATGAATATGAACTTTGGATTCAGGCTGCCCACGAAATTATGCGTCCCAATGACAAATGTATCACGGCCGTTCGTAGGAAGTTTGCCCGTCCAGTTAAACGGGGTTTTCGCAATACCCTGCGCCGACCAGTTGATTGTTGCTGACTTCAGCGTATCATTGCCGAAATTCCTTATGACTACTTCTAAAGGCAAATTGCCAGCACAACTGCCTGCAACTGGATTAACAAGCTCGATAATGCCAGCGTCATCCGGCACCAGCTTAAATTCATCTGCGCCAATATCCGGGGTAACAGTATCGCGAAGTTCTCCGTCGATATCAGACATTACCCCCGTCACGGGAATTCCCGCGCCTTTCATCAATGGGTTCTTGATATGAAGATCGACGGAAGAAGTGAAGAAAGGGTTGACAGTAATCGAATTGGCTTCCTTGCCACTGGCCAGTGCCAGGTCGGTTATATTGGAATATGCATTTCCCCAATATGCAAAATCAGTTCCTCTTGCATACAGGTTGTTATTGCTGCTGGCGCTCATTTCGGAACCGAAGGTAACATGGAAAACTTTTCCCGCCTGCATGGCGATATTATTGTTATGGAACGATATGAAACTATTGGCGCCACTGGTTCTTATACCCGTATTCGTGGAAGAGCTGCCGGTAAAGTTAAAAGAGTTGAACACTATTTTATGATGGGATGAGCTGTCGAGCGATACGCCAGTGCCATTTGACCTCGTAAAGACATTATTGGCAATGATGCCCGGACTCGCTGAACGGGCATTGCATGCATTCATAAATACGGAAGTGCCGGTATTGGCGTTTCTGAAAATATTGCCATCTATGCGCAGGGCGCTGTCGCAGCGATACAGGAAAATATCCGAATTGGCCGGTACTGAGGTGGCAGAGTTAAGGAATCTGTTGCCTTTCAGGGTAAGATTATCATTGTATGATATCTGTATCGGATTGTTAAACGAATTCTCAAATACATTGCCTATAAAGGCATTGCCTTTTTCATGCAGCCCGGTGGGATTCGTGATAAGCACATTGTAAAAACCCCCTTTAATGTAGTTGTTGATAAACGTGTTGTATTCATCAATGCTCTGGTCCGACCATATATTCAGGGTGTTGATTGTCGTCCCGTTCTGAATGCCCAACATCTGGCAATTGCTGAATGTATTGTGATGCGAACTGTTCATGATATGGATGACGTGGGCAAACGTATTGGTTCCGGTACGTTCAAGTGTTATGCCCCTGAATGTAACATAACTGCATCCTCTCAGCTGTATAACGGCATTGTTTGTGCCTCCGTTCGCCGCAGATGGCAATCGCATAATCACCTTTGTGCTGTCATTGTTCATGCTCTTGAATATAATCGGACTTGAAGAGCCCATACCCGGGAGTTGGGTGATACCGATCTGTTCGACGTAAACGCCATCAAACACTTCAAAGGTCGTGGTTCCGCAAATACCGCGATCGGCTATCGCCGTTATAGCCTGGTTGAATGATTTGTAATTGGCCGCTGTTGTATCGCCTATAGTGTAGGTGCCCGACATGGCTGCATACCTTGTAAGCTTCAGTGTGTCGTTTAGCTTCTTGCCGTCCGGGCTTCCGTTGGGGTTGGATGTCCATATCTTGAAAGCATAAGGCGTATTGCTTGAAAACGTATAAGATCCGAGATTCAGGGAAGCAGAAGACAGGCCGGAAGCCAAACTGCCTGTCCAGTTTATGCCGGTTTGCGTCACACCGTTCACCGACCAGCCTATGGACAGGCTCTTTAATGTGTCAAAACCGAAGTTCTGGAACCTGACCTTGACATTCCGGGTACCGGGGCAAAAGTAGCTCGGACTGTCGATGACCGAGACGCCCGCGTCCGTTGTCACAGGGAAGAACTCATCCGCACCTATGTCAGGTGCCGTGGTACTTCGCGTTTCACCATCCATATCATCCAGGACCCTGGCATTGTATAGAGCCTTTCCATTAATGGCTATGTTGGAAACGTGAAGATCGCTGTTGCTTACAAAACCTGGATCGAGATTAAGGCAGTTCGTACATTTTCCAGACCCGGTCTTGAAGGCGCTGAAAGTGGTGTATTTGGTTGTCAGGCCTCCCCATAGGGCGATATATGTGCCCGATGATTGAATATTGTTGTAATCTACTGTATCATAACCATTGCTGTTAGTGTCCCCGACACTGATAGCATAGCCGGCGCCTTTATTGATAAAGTTGTTATTCAGAAGGTTCACTTTCCTGTTGGGTGTGGTAATGTAGTTAAAGAAAGCAGCTCCATCAGCAAGCGAGCTGTTGACCAGAACATTATTATAATACACATTGAGGTAGTTGCAACCATTAATAGCCATACCATTGCAATTGCCCGTACCTCCCGTGTTGTAAATGGTATTGTTGACCACCATAGCCGGGGCATTGGCGGGGCTGTTATCACCTGAAAAAACAAAGGCCCTGGACACCTGTGCGTTCACGGTGGTAACAATTGCCTTATTGTTGGCTACAAGGAAGCTGGCCGATGCATCGAGCCTGATGGCATAACAGGTGTAATGGCTTTTGCCAGCACCGAAATCTCCCATGTTAAATGTATTGCCTATGACTTTGAACGCACTCTGACTGTTGACATAAAAACCTGAAGATCCGGGAGTGTCTATCAGGTTGTAGGAAAAATTGTTGCCGGTTCCTGCGCTCAGATAGTAAATGCCGTTATAGCCATACAGGAAACGGCATCCTGAAACCAGGGTGTTATCGCCGTTACCGCTAAACCAGATGCCTGATCCGATGCCCCTTTGAAAACCAAGGGTTACGGTACTGTTCCTTTTCTGGCCTTTGAAAAGGCAATTGATAAAGCGGTTATTATCCGCATCCCCGGTGATCTGAACCACGGTTGCATTATCGGCTGTCCCGGTTCGCTCAAATCCTATCGATTTAAATGTGACATAATCAGCTCCGAGTAACCGGAAAACCCAGTCATCATTGGTACTGCTGCCTGAAGCATACTGAAGCAGGCACTTGCTGCTGTCGCCTTTGGTAGATTTAAAAGTAACCGTGTTGGTGGAGGAACTTCCAACAATCGTGTCGAGTGTTAAATTGGCGTTGGTATATACAGTATCGTATACCGTAAACACCACAGGCCCGCTTATGGTATCCAGCGCAGCAATAGCTGCCGACCAGGTTTGAAAGTTCGTCCCTCCCGTTGATTGGGTGGGATTAATGGTGTAGCTGCCACTTAAACCTTGGGTAAAGGCCCTTGAGGGTAGGAGGCAGGCTGTTGTGACGCACGCTAAAAGCACGCAGAGGTTGAGGTTGAAATGTTTCATCAGGATTAAAGTTAAATCTTTTATATATTGGAGAAATTGAATTTATTCTTTTAATGCCCTTCATTTTTTAAACAAATCTATTTTTATTTTTGATATAAACAAAATAACTACAGGCGTATTTGATCATAATGTTGATAATACCTTATAATCACATTTGCCTGCTGCGAAGCTAGCACGTATTTAACATGTTTATATCGGAAAATTAAAAAAATACAGTAAAATGACATTAGACAGATGTCCAGGATACCAGGAGCCATAGGCAACCAAGCAGGCAAGCTATCAGGTTACGGCATTCGTAACTCAAACTCTGTCATGCAGTTGTTTCAGCAAATCATTGGCTTTCTTGAGATCCGAAGGACTCAGATTACGCAGATAGTCGATAGCTCCCATGGCATCAGCTTGCTTACTGACCTCGTTCAGCGGATGCCCTGACTTGATATAATCCTTCTGGGGAGGTGTATAGTTAAGGAGATCATTGGGAGTACAGTTTAAAAATACGCAGAGAGATTCCACTTGATTGAGGTTTAGACTCCGGGCCTGACCTGATAATATCTGCCTGGCAAGATTGTAATGAAAGCCGAGTTTCCTTAACGCATTGTTCGGATACTTATAACCTCTTGAAAGCATAAGTTCCTTGACGTAATATGTGATCATGTTAGCTTAATTTTCAAAACAAATATAAAAAAAAGTGTGAGAAAACCTCACGTCGATGTAATTTTTCCGCCGATAAACGTTCTAAAACAGTGATATTATGGTCATTATAATACTATTTTTGTCGCAATAATGACAAATAGTGTTAATAATATTACACAAATGCCGTTTTTTCATGCTGTATATACCAAACAGCATTTCCCGGGAAAAAAGAATAAGCATTGAAAGGCACGAGACAACAATAAGCATAAAAAAAGCCCTGCGGACAGGGCTTTCTTAAATAAGATTATTCCTTAAATCTTGGATTGTAACACCATGGTGTCATACACCCGTTTTTCAGCAAGCTTGATTGCTGCCAGCTGGGTATTGATATTGTCCTCTTCAGATTTTTTATAAATATTCAATACTGTGTTGTAAATGTTTTCGGTCTGAGAGAATGCTATTTCCCTGACGTATCCGTTATACTCACTGTATACGTTGATAAGTCCGCCCGCATTGATAAGGAAATCCGGGGCATACAGTATGCCTTTGGCCTTGATCATGTCACCGTGGATAGTATCGTCTTCCAGCTGGTTATTGGCAGCTCCGGCAATAATGCGGCATTTAAGACTGTTGATATTCTCGGTGTTTAGTATGGCACCTAGCGCACATGGAGCAAAAATATCCACGTCCTGCCCGAATATTTCCTCCGGTTTTACAATAGTAGCCGAATACTTGTCTGCAGCTATTTTAAGTCCGCTCTCAAAGATATCTGTAGCGATAACCTTTGCGCCTTCCTTATGCAAGAGCTCAATCAGGTGCAGGCCCACTTTACCGGCTCCCTGAACTGCCACTTTCTTGCCGCTTAATGAGTCGCTTCCATAAGCTTTTTTTGCACTGGCCTTAATGCCCATATAAACGCCATAAGCAGTAACAGGGCTTGGATCGCCGCCGCCGCCCATGATTTCAGGTAAACCAACCACATGGTCTGTTTCCATTTTCACATACTCCATATCCCGGGTGGTCGTTCCAACATCTTCCGCAGTCACATATTTGCCTCCGAGGTTTTCCACAAAACGCCCGAACTTCCTCATCAGGTGCTCTGATTTGTCTTTTGCAGGATCGCCTATGATAACCGCTTTGGCCCCACCCAGGTTCAGACCGCTGATGGCAGCCTTGTAAGTCATACCCCTGGATAAACGCAGAGCGTCGTTTATAGCTTCAGCTTCAGTAGCATATTTCCACATCCTTGTTCCACCTAAGCCCGGACCAAGCACTGTATTATGAATGGCGATAATGGCCTTTAAACCGGTATGGTTGTCCTGGCATATTAGTATTTGCTCGTGATCATAACGGGCAACTTTTGCAAACACGTCAAATTGTGTTTCGTTGCTGCTGGCATTGGCTTGACTCATATTTGTATATTTAGTGGTTAAAAATTTTTAAAGGTGCAAAGGTAACTAATTTTAATGGATTATTACGTGAATACCTTAAATATTTGGTAAAATACGGTTCGAGGCATTTTTTTTGTTAATTTTCCACCGTGAAACTGCGCCTATTTATACTGATCGTATTTGTAAACAGTACCTTACATCTACAAGCACAGATTCCGGATCTGATACCTTATTTCCAAAACGGACAATATGGATATTGTGATCCGTCCGGCCAAATGGTGATTAAACCGGCCTACAGAAATGCCTCATTCTTCAGCGGTAACCATGCTATCGCCGAAACCGCCGGTAAAGATGCCCGGAAGGTGGTCATTGACAAGAATGGCAATGTGGTGTTTCACAACCCTGAACGCAGGGCTATCAGTCTGTTACCGTGTGGAAAATATTTGGTTGTCAAGCATAAAGACAGTTCCGGGAACAAGTATCTTTTATGTACTGCCAATGGCCGCCTGCTGCATAAGCTTAGTGGAGATGACCTGACTATGGAATTTGTGGCCGATTCCATCCTTTTTTATAAAGAGTACAAAGAGGATACTGGCTTCGACTATAAGGTACTTGATCTGTCCGGGCAGCGGCAGGTACCCTCTCCCTTTGAAAAGACAAGGTATTACAAATTGTCCGATTCGGTAATTGTCGCAACCGATCTGAGAACATTATCGGATTTCAGACTTATTGCTTTACAAAATCGTTCTTTTGTCCTGCACCAGGGATTCAACGATTATGAGATTACCGGTATTGTCAAAACCTTTTTGATCGTCAGGGATAAAAAAGGACGTTTCGGAATTGCAGATGCCTCGGGTAAAATTATTGTATCCCCGCTCTACAGGCAGATCAGTGCGGAAACGCCGGAGGAATTCTACCGTGTGAATCCTGCTGATCAGTTTTGGAATACATGTCTTGTTTGCAGCAATCCGTCAACCGTAAGATATGCCATAAAAGGCAATACCCTCGAAAAAATGGAAGAGGAAATAACGCTTAGCCCTCCATACGAACTGGAATACTCTGCCGAACATTCGGCTTATATGCTGTTAATGCGTAACGGCCGTTCTACTGATGCCGTTTTTTCTAAATATGTGTTTTATCATGGCCCTGCAGCCTATATCATGGCAGAGTATCAATCGGACAAATCCAAAAAAACGCCTAAATCATACCGCCTGATCGACACTGCCGGTCAAACCATGCTCGATTCTTTTCATGGCGCTTACTGTGGTAAAGGGTTTTATATCATAAAAGGCAGGAATGGACGCTGGGCATTTTGGAAAAACGGTAAATTCCTGAGCGCGTTCGTATTCAATTCCTCTGTATATAATCCATCCAGCTTTACATTGGTCCCTCCGGTCAATAAAGTTGTGGAAGGCGGCCTGATCACTGTTGTAATGAATCAGGGAAACAATGCGTTCGGATTGATAGGAGAGGATGGGAGGGAAATATTGCCCCCGATCTTCCATTATATAAAACCTCTCGGCAATGGTTTATATTTCGTTTCAGGTTATAAAGGCATCTTCTATTGCAATGCCTCAGGGGTTGTTTATGCTACCGGCATTGGCATCTGATTACCTTACGGACGCTCTTCTTAAACGGTCGTTGATGGCAAGTCCCAGGCCTTCCTCGGGCAGTTTTTTGGCTATAATGATGTCGAATTTGCCGTTGTCAAGCCGTCTCATATAGTCAAACAGGTTGTGGGCGGCTTCATCCAGGCTGCCTGTTTCGCTCAGGTTCAGTTCAAACACCTGTGATTCGATTTTATTCTGACCGAAATTCAATACCGCAATCTTCCGGCCTTTGTGTTTTATAAGAGTTTTATTTAAATTTTCCGATAAAACAAATAACGTATTCGGCGCATAGTGTTTATCCAGCTGTCCGGGACTATCGGGGTTGCTGTTGGCTGAAATTCTGACCAGCAGTTTTTCCTTTAGCGCCGATTCAATCGCAGAAACCGGTAAGCCCCCGAGACGCAATATGACAGGACTTTCCAAAGTACAATCTACAATTGTGCTTTCCAAACCCACCTGGCAAGGACCTCCATCTAAAATATACGGAATAGATTTTCCAAGTTGTTTTTCCACATGCTCGGCTGAAGTGGGGCTTATATATCCGAAAGGATTGGCACTGGGAGCGGCCAGGGGGAAATCCACATGTTTCAGCAATGCCAGGGTGAACGGATTATCAGGCACCCGCACTGCAACTTTTTCGCTACCGGAAGTTACAAGAAAAGGGATTTTATCGTTTTTATGCAGTAATAAAGTGAGCGGGCCCGGCCAAAACTGTTTTGCCAGTTTCATAGCCTTGGAAGGGAATTCCAAAACATACTTTTTCGCAGATTCCAGTGAATCCACATGAATAATCAGCGGATCGAAAAAAGGCCTGTTTTTGATCTTGAAAATCGAAAGGACAGCATCTTCATTCAAAGCATTGCCTGCAAGCCCGTAAACTGTTTCGGTAGGGATCCCTACAATTTGCCCCTGCTCCAGGTATCTGGCTGCCAGTTCAACGTCTGTGCCTGTCATTAATTCCTCTTAAGGCTGTATTTGTCT
This sequence comes from uncultured Bacteroidota bacterium, assembly GCA_937867025.1. Lineage (GTDB taxonomy): Bacteria > Bacteroidota > Bacteroidia > NS11-12g > UBA955 > JABMMZ01. The sequence continues at coordinate 18,924 of CALMKH010000072.1, forward strand.
ATCTTATTATATAAATGGCTTCTTTGAATGTCAATTTCAACAGCGGTCTTTGCCACATTCCAGTTGTTTTTTTTCAGCTTGGCCTCCAGGAAAATAGTCTCTGCATAATCCTTGAAATCCTGGAATTTGTCAAACTTGTCAATCATGATGTTCTGACTCTTGGAAGCCGGGGTAGAAGGATTGCTGTAAGCTATCACATCCTCAACAGTGATTTTTGAATCCGACAGTATGACAAGGCGTTCGATGACATTCCTCAATTCCCTTATATTACCGGTCCAGTTGACATTTTTTAATTCTTCGAGGGCTCCCGGGGCGAAGGTTTTTTTAATGCCGTTATCTTCACATATCTCCTTGAGGAATTTCTCGGCTATAACCGGTATATCCTCCACGCGCTCATTTAATGTCGGAACATGGATCACGATGACACTCAGCCTGTGATAAAGATCCATCCTGAAATTGCCTTTTTCAATTTCTTCAGGAAGATTTTTGTTGGTAGCGGCAAGTATTCTTACATCCACGTTAATGGGCTTGTCACCGCCGACACGTTGCAGCACACCTTCCTGAATAACTCTCAGAACTTTTGCCTGGGCTGAAAGGCTCATATCACCGATCTCATCCAGGAATAAAGTTCCGCCATTAGCCTGTTCGAATTTGCCTATCCTTTGTTTAATAGCCGTGGTAAAAGCACCCTTTTCATGTCCAAACAACTCACTTTCAATTAATTCACTCGGAATGGCTGCACAATTCACTTCCACAAGCGGTGCATTTGCCCGGTTGCTTTTTTCATGTATCCACCTTGCAACCAGCTCCTTGCCCGTACCATTTTCGCCTGTAATAAGCACGCGGGCGTCGGTTGGCGCCACTTTTGATATCGTATCTTTTATTTTTGAAATGGAAGGCGTCTCACCAATGATATCCCTGGTTTTGGAAACCTTGCGCCTGAGTACCTTGGTCTCGATCACCAGGTTGTTTTTCTCAACCGCATTGCGGATGGTGATCAGCAACCTGTTAAGATCGGGTGGTTTTGAAATAAAATCATAAGCCCCCTTTCTGACCGCTTCAACAGCTATTTCAATGGTGCCATGACCGGAAATAAGAATAAACGGCACTTCAGGGGCTATTTCCTGCGCTTTGGCCATCACCTCAAGGCCATCCATGCCAGGCATTTTAATATCGCATAGGATAACGTCATAACCATTCTCACCGAGCATTTCCAGGCCTTTCTTACCATTCTCCACGATATCAACCTGATACTGTTCTGAAGTAAGAATGTTGTGCAATGCGTCCCTTATCGGTTTTTCGTCATCTATTACTAATATTCTTGGCATATATATAAAGTGTAGTCAAAATTATACAATAATGCAAGCAGTTCAATGAACAAGTTTTAGACATCCCCGGGGACATTCATGAAAATTAGTGACTAAAGAAACGATTTACCGGATCAGTGTTACAACACCGTTATAGGTTCTTGCAAGGTTGGTATCCGTGTTTATGAATTCGAAGATATAATAGTACGTTCCATCCGGGCATGGATTATCGGCTTCATTGTTGACATTGCCGTTCCAGTAAGGATCGTCCGGATAATTGAAGGAATATACCAGTGTGCCCCAGCGGTTATATATCCGGCCCTTTAATAGGTTGAAGCCGGTAAACCTGGTTTCAAATGCATCATTCACATCATCTGTCTGGAATCCGCCGGCAACCACTCTGCCGGGAGTGAATACGTTTGGAATAGTGATGGAATTCGTATCGCAATTGATGAATTTTATGGTCACCGTATCGGTGTACTGGCATTGATTGCTATCTGTAATGGTCAGCCATACAGTTCTGTTTGAACTGACGGTAAGGGCGTTTGATGTGGTATTATCGCTCCAGAGGAAAGTTGTGTTGGGTTTGGATAAAGGGGCAAGCTGGTGAAACACGCCATGGCAGAAAGTGGTATCCTTGCCCAGGGTAAAATAAGGCCTGTCATTCACGGTGATCTGCTTGTCAAAAGTATCGGCCATACATCCTTTATTAGCTGGATATTCAACGGTCAGCCTGAGATTGAACCTGCCGGTCTTGTTATAGGTTTTTACCGCTGTGTCGCCTGTTGTGGTGGTTCCGTCGCCAAAATTCCATTTATATGCAGCCAGTGAATCCGACGAGGCCATGAATGTAAATGTGTGAAACGAATCGCAGACTTTGGTTATTTCAGGGCTGATACGCAGTTCTGTTACTTTATTCTCGAATCCTGAGCCTATTTCAGTAGCATAGCTCTCGTCTTTGCCATATGCATACATGTAGGCAAGGAAACCGTAATCGGAACTGATCTGGTAGCTTAGCGCAGGATTGACCTTGACGCTTCCCGCAACCATGTTGCATGATTGGGTGAAAGATGCCGAATCAATTGCAGCTCCGTTGATCCTGATCGATTTCATCCGTCCTGCAGGACAAACAATTCCAATATAATATTCTGCAGGAAAAGAGGGGTTCTGGGAAATATTCAGGGTATTCGGGAAAATGACCCCAGCCTTTGTCGTAAGCTGTTCATCCGGAAGAATAGACATCAGGCTGGGATTCCCGAGGTTCAGACTATGCCCGTTGCAGCCGCCGCTTTTCATTAGCTGCACCACGGAGACTGGTTTGTCAGCCTCGATGCAGATACTGATATCATTAAGCTGGTTCATGACGTATGTCTGTCCCTGGCTTAATGTTGTGACCGGAAGCCCGTTGAGCTTCAGCTGCGTATTGTTTTCGGTAGCCACCACCTGGTAGAGGTATCCTCCCTTCATATCTGCAAAGGGAAGTGTGGTGAATTTTGTTCCGAGGTATTGCAGCGGACGGGACTGGTTATATAAATGATCGCACCCCCCGCAGTTGGTGTTGCCGTATTCTACCTGGGAGCATATGGCGCCTTCAAACACGGCAAACCGTTTGCAACCTTTGGTATTCCATATTCTGGTTCCGGCAAAGGACTGGCTGTCCAGGGCGCGCTCCTCATACACCTGGCCTTTTCGTAACAGCACGGTGAACAGCTGATTTTTAATAAGATTGTTCTTTGAATCTGCGGTAGGCATGATATGGATAACACAGCTGTCATCAATGGCCACAACTGAAAAAAGACTGTTGTTTGCCTTGCTGAGCGATTCATCGCCGCGGTAAGTATTGACGTAATAAACAGGATTGCCTGGTATGCGTTCCGTTGGAAGTATGGACGATATATCCGTACTGTACGGCGCATTGTTCATGGCGTAAACTGAAATGGGTTTGTTCGACCGGATAAGTATGCTTTTGGAAGGATCAAATGTGGCTGCGTTCGGCGATCCGAATTTAAGGAAATCGATCACAGTATCCCTGCGGCGGACAGGAATGCCGTAACTGCCAGTATTGAACGATCCGCAACTGATATGTACGGTATCACCACCTTTTCCGGGTGTTTTTTCAAATGAAATGGCAAAGGAAACCTTCTCAAAATTATCGTAATTTCTCAAAAATGCAAAACGAAACTCCTTACCGTAATTATTGGTTTGGTTCTGGGCGGAAATCTTGGGAAAAACAAACGCAGCTAAAATGATGAGAACCGTTGGGAATTGTTTAAGTTGTTCCGGCATTTATGTAATACAAATATAATTTTTTTTTGTCTGACAATTCATTAATTTTGACGATCTTTTTGTGGAAAAGGTTGCGTTTGTCCTTTATTTGAATCAAAATTTATACCAAAAAAAAATAAAAATGAAAAAATTGTATTATTTATCCGCTGCGCTTACCATCCTGTTTGCTCAGGTAGGCCTGGCTCAGTCATCAGCTACTTTTATCAATAAAGTTGATGCCAAGCCTGGTAAGCTTGTGATTCCTTATGAAAAGTATCGCCTGGCCAACGGCCTGACGGTAATTATTAACGAGGATCACAGTGATCCTATTGTACACGTCGAAGTTACTTATCACGTTGGCTCCAACAGGGAAACCATGAAAAGAACCGGGTTCGCCCACTTCTTTGAACATATGATGTTCCAGGGCTCCCAGAATGTGGCCGATGAAGAGCATTTTAGAATTGTACAGGGTTCGGGTGGCGATATGAATGGTACAACCAACAGGGACAGGACCAATTATTTCGAAACCGTGCCTAGCAATATGCTCGAAACCGCTCTTTGGCTCGAAGCCGACAGGATGGGTTTCCTGCTGCCCGCATTTACAAAAAAGAAATTTGAAACCCAGAGGGCTACCGTTAAGAATGAAAAAGATCAGAGGTACGCTGACGGCTATGGCATGCTTCCGGAAATCAAAGACCAGCAGTTCTATCCTTACGGCCATCCTTACAGCTGGCAGACAATCGGTTATGTAGACGATCTGAACGCCGCTGATTCCAACGACCTGAAAAACTTTTTCCTCAAGTGGTATGGCCCCAACAACGCCATCCTGGTAATTTCAGGAGATGTGAATACCAAGGAAGTTCTTGCAATGGTTGAAAAATACTTCGGCAGCATTAACAGAGGCCCGGAAGTTCCTGCCCTGGTGAAAACCCCGATCGTTCTGGAAGAAACCAGGATAAAGACAATCACCAGCAAAGTGTACGCTCCGCTTACAAGCATAACATATCCGAGCGTGCCTACCTTCCATAAGGACGAAGCTGCGTTGGATGTGCTGGCAAACCTGCTCAGCAATGGCAAAAATTCAGTTTTGTACAAAAACTTCATCGAAAATGAAACCGCTCTCCAGGCAACAGCCTTTAACGGTACTTATGAAATTGCCGGGGAATTCGGATTCATACTTGTGACATACCCTGCTAAAATAGGTGGTCTTACTGAGAAGGAAATGAGGGATAACCTCGCAAAAGCCCTTCAGGATTTCGAAACGGAAGGCTTTACCGAAGACGACCTTAACCGTATTAAACAGGAGCTGACCGGTTCATACTACAATATTATCGAGACCATTGGCGCAAAAGCTTCTGTTCTCACGCAATACGAAATGCTTACCGGCGGTAAAATGACCCTGGAACAGGATATCGAAAGATATAAGAACGTTACCAAAGCTGATGTTATCAGGGTGTATAACCAATATCTGAAAGGCAAGAATTACGCTTGCATCAACATTCTTCCTGATCCGAAACTCCTGGAAGATCCATATGCAAGGGTGGCCCCGTATGAAAGTGTTAACCCGTATGCAAACGAAAAGCCAAACACCGATGGTTACAAGAACCTGGTGTATAACCCTACCGTTGATCCAACAGGATTTGACAGGAGCAAGAAGCCTGCAATTGCTGCGGCTAAACCAGCCCCGGTCCCTGAATTCTTCCAGACTTCATTTGACAATGGCCTGAAGATTATCGGCACCAAGAGCAACGAAACCCCAAGAGTTTACATTACGATGGACGTAAGGGGCGGACATATGTTTGAAACCGGTAAGGTGAAGAACGGAACAGCCGCGTTCCTGGCCTCCATGATGAGCGAAGGAACAACAACTAAAACCCCGCTTGAAGTAGAAAACAGACTCAGGTCGCTCGGCAGCGTTATCTCTTTCAGCTCTTCAGAACAGTCTTTTAATGTATATATTGAATGCTTCAAGGATTCACTTACACAGACCATGGCCCTGTTCGAAGACATGTTTTATAACCCGTCTTTCCCTGAAAAAGAATTTAAGGTAAATAAAAAAGTAATTCTTCAGTCCATTGAGCTGTCTAACTTCAACCCATTGAGCTTCGGTTCCAAAAAATTCAATCATTTGTTATACGGCGAAGACAATCCTATAGGTAAAACTTCCCTTACCGAATATTCTGTAGCAAGCAAAATCACTATTGAGGATGCTAAAAACTACAAGAATAACTTCCTGTCACCGAACCTGGCTACAATTTCCGTGGTAGGAGATGTCGATCAGACCACTGTGGTGAATAGCCTTTCTTTCCTGAAAAAATGGGAGAATAAAAAACTCACCATGCCTAAGTACGACAATTTCCCTCCATTGGCTAAAACCCAGATCTATATGGTCAACCAGGACGCAGCCAAGCAGACTAACATCGTTATCGGGTACAGGAGCATTCCTTATGATGTGGATGGTGAATTCTACAAAGCTACAATCATGAACTTCGCTCTAGGCGGAGCGTTCAATTCAAGGCTCAACCTGGATTTGAGGGAAGATAAGGGATGGACATACGGAATCCGTTCAGGATTCAGCCCAAGAGGCAAGGATATCCCGGGCGTATTTGTGATTAGCGCAGGTATCAAAACGGCTGCCACAGACAGCGCTGTAGCACAGATCCTTAAAATTGTAAAGGATTACGCCGAAAAAGGTATCAGTGATGAGGAACTTGAGTTTACAAAGAAATCACTTCTCGGAAGCGATGCACTTAGATATGAATCTCCATACGATAAGCTTGGATTCCTGAACCAGATCATACAGTATGATCTCGACAGGAATTTTAACGCCAAACGCGCCGATATTATCAAGAATCTGACTAAGGAAGAAGTGAACGCACTGGCAAAGAAATACATCCTTATGGACAACCTTGTGATTGTTTGCGTGGGAGACGACGTAAAGATTCAGGAAGGGCTCGAAAAGCTTGGCTTGGGCAAGGTAAAAGTAATAAAAATGTAATTTTTTTATTCGGATAATTTTATTAAAAAAGCCCTGGAAAATCCAGGGCTTTTTTTGTGGGTACTTTGTGGAATGTAAATTAGATTCTGTCGAAAAAAACAGCTATCTTGCACTGTTTTTAGAAAGTAATAATTTATGGATCAAAACCCAGATGACGGCAATGTGGAACGTATTATTCCGATAAACATTGAAGATGAAATGAAGACTGCCTACATTGATTATTCAATGTCGGTGATCGTTAGCAGGGCGCTGCCCGATGTGCGCGATGGTTTAAAGCCTGTTCACAGGAGAGTATTGTATGGCATGACAGAGCTGGGACTAGCACCCAACAGGCCATATAAAAAATCAGCGCGTATAGTAGGTGAGGTATTGGGTAAATATCACCCGCACGGCGATACCTCGGTTTATGATACGATGGTCCGTATGGCCCAGGACTGGAGCCTGAGATACACCATGGTGGACGGACAGGGTAATTTCGGCTCAATAGACGGCGATTCTCCAGCTGCCATGCGTTATACTGAGGCCAGGCTGAAAAAGATCGCGGAAGAAATGCTCAGCGACCTGGAAAAAGATACCGTTGACTTCCGTCCTAACTTTGACGATTCATTAAAGGAACCAAGCGTCCTTCCTTCAAAGATACCTAATCTGCTCGTTAACGGCGCCTCAGGTATCGCTGTGGGAATGGCCACCAATATGGCTCCGCATAATCTTAGCGAAGCCATTGACGCCACCGTGGCATTTATAGACAACAGGGACATCACTGTGACAGAACTGATGCACCATATCAAAGGGCCGGATTTCCCGACAGGTGCTATCATCCACGGAACAGACGGCATCCGCTCCGCTTTCGAAACAGGAAGGGGCCGTATCCTGATGAGGGGAAAAACAGAGATAGAAACCACTGCATCCGGCAAGGAAATGATTATTGTGACGGAAGTGCCTTACCAGATCATGCCTAGCCAGATCATCACCCGCGCGGTTGAACTCGTGCAGGAAAAAGTGATCGATGGCATCGTGGCCGTCAGGGATGAATCGGGAAGGGATGGCATGCGCCTGGTGTTCGAACTGAGAAAAGACGCCATTTCAAATGTCATTTTGAACCAGCTCTATAAATATACGGCTCTGCAGTCCTCATTCAGTGTAAATAATATAGCCCTGGTCCATGGCCGCCCTGTGATGCTTAATCTCAAGGAAATGATCGCTCATTTTGTGGAACACAGGCATGAGATCATTGTCAGAAGGACAAAATACGATCTTTCCGAAGCCAGAAAAAGAGCCCATATCCTGGAAGGCCTGCTGATCGCCCTGGATAACCTGGATGCCGTAATAGCCCTTATCAGGAACTCCAAGAACCCGGACGAAGCAAAAGACGGCCTGATGAGCAATTTCGGCCTGTCCGAATTGCAGTCGAAAGCTATCCTCGATCTGAGGTTGCAGCGTTTAACCGGCCTGGAACGTCAAAAGATAAAAGAGGAATACGAAGAACTGATGAAATTGATCGCTTACCTGGAGTCTGTCCTCAATGATGAATCCCTGAGATACACCATTATTAAAGACGAGCTCCGCGAGATGAAAGAAAAGTACGGTGACGAGCGCAGGACCATCATCGAGCACAGTGCAGGCGAAATTGACATAGAAGACCTTATTCCCAATGAGAAAGTCGTGCTTACCATTTCACATATGGGTTACATCAAACGCACCAGCCTGAGCGAATATAAGGAACAGCACAGGGGCGGACGCGGCAACAGGGGAGTGGCTCACAGGGATGAGGATTTTGTTGAACATCTTTTCGTGGCCAACACGCATAATTATATGTTGTTCTTTACCGAACAGGGAAGGTGTTTCTGGATGAAGGTCTATGAGCTTCCTGAAGGCGGCAAGGCAACTAAAGGCAGAGCCATACAAAACCTGATTGCTATTCCTAAGGAAGATAAGATCAAGGCATATCTGAACATTGAGAACCTTAAGGATAAGGAATACCTCGATACACATAACATCATCCTCTGTACAAAAAAGGGCATTATCAAAAAGACAACCCTTGAAGCATATTCCAGGCCAAGGGCCAATGGTATCAACGCCATTACCATAAGGGAAGGCGATGAGTTATTGTCTGCCAAGCTGACAAACGGCAACTGTGAGATCATCATGGCTAAAAGGTCGGGAAAAGCCATACGCTTCAATGAATCCCTGGTCAGACCGATGGGAAGGAATGCCAGCGGAGTGAAAGGCGTGACACTCGAATCCGAAAAAGATGAGGTGATAGGCATGCTGACGGTGGCCAAAGACAAACTGGCTGAGACAACCGTGCTGGTAGTATCCGATAAAGGTTACGGAAAACGTTCATTCCTGGTTGACCCTGAGACAGGCGAAGATGAATACAGGGTAACCGGCCGTGGTGGAAAAGGAGTTAAAACACTTAAACTCACCGACAAAACCGGTGACCTGATATCCATAAGCAGCGTAACGGATGAGGATGGCCTGATGATTATAAATAAGTCGGGCATGACCATCAGAATGAGGGTGGATAACATCCGCACTATGGGACGTGCTACCCAGGGAGTTAAGCTCATTAACATAAAAAATAACGATTCAATAGCTTCGGTAGCCGTTGTACCGGTTGAGGAGGAGGAAGAGAATAATACTGAGGAAAACCCTTCCGGTACAGACATTACCGATATGAATAACGGCGATGAAACAGGCAATGAAGGAGACAATGGCGATAATGGGGAGAATGGCACAACTATTGAATAATTTATGTTAAACCAATTATATACAGATATGAAATCCAGATTTTTTGTTACCGCTTTATTGCTTTCCTTGTGTTTTTACCAGAATCAGGCTACGGCCCAATTGAAAAAGTTAAAGAATGTCAACAACCAGTTTGTAATGGAGGAAAGCCCGGACATCAATCTGGCGAAATATGACATAGACCTTGTTACCAGGAATCCGGAAACAAGCAATATGGCCGCTACCTGGGGATGGCGGGGAGTGGTGTACACATCCATCGCAACGGACCCAAAACTCTCTTACCTCGATACGGGTAACATCGCCGCCAAAACAGCAGGCGAAGCGTTCATAAAGTTCTATTCATACCCTGCGGAAGAACAGGACAGACTCGATGCTCTGACCTTTGCCAATGAATACCTGCCAAGCTGCCTCGTAGCATGTTATAATATGGGAGTGTCTGCTGTAGGTGTAAAAGGCAGGTTCGAAGATGTGAAGATGTATATGGAAATGGTGGAAGTGCTTATACCGCATGACAAGGAGCAAAAAGCCCTGGCGGCGAACGTAAGCCGCGAAAAGGCCCTGTACGCCATATGGAGAGCCGCTTATTCCGATTCTCTGGTAGATAGCGAGATAGTTTATCTGGAAAAACTGATGAATATCCCAACATATTTCAATGCCGACATATATCTGCGTTTGAGCGAAATTTATGCCGCAAGGAAAGAGTATGATAAAGCTATTTCTTACCTCGACAAAGGAAAAGAGAAGATTCCTCAGAAATCCAACGAATTCCTCAACTATCAGATAAATATAGAAATTGACAGGAATAATTCCAGTGCGCTGATAACCAAATTCACAGAAGCTATTGAGGCCAACCCGGACAATAATGCGGTCTATCATTATTCCAGAGGCGTTGTTTACCACAACCTGAAGAGCGATGAGGTGAAAACACAGGAGAAAGCATCAAAAGCGGGGCAGAAACCTGCCCCCAGCAAGTATTTCTTTAGCCAGGGGCTGTCCGATTACAGGAAAGCTATTGAACAGGATCCCGGGTATTTTGATGCAAGATACAATGAAGCGGTTATACTCAATGATTCAGCTGCATACCTGTATGCCGTAAGAAGTAAAATGACCGGTGCAGAATATGACAAATATACATTGGCAGTGAATGAACTTTATGCAGTCGTATTGGGAAAGCTGGAATGGGTCAGGGAAACCGGACTTAAAAAGGATAACGAACTGCTGGAATTATTGAGATTGATGAGATCTCTCAGCGCCAAGATCGGTGATGATGAAAGGCGTATAAAATACGACACCTTGTATAAGGAAGAAAAGAAAAAACTGGAAAGCAGCCAATAGTCATTCGTAAGATATTATTTAAAAGCACCTGGAGAACCAGGTGCTTTTTTTTGCCCTCAATATCCAGAAGGAGGTAAAGCCTGTGCATGTCATAAATATCAAGCCCGTTTTCATTCTAGTTAACATAATATTAATTATGAGACAAAATAGCGATTTGCAATATATTGATAATCAATAAATTGACAGGATTTTATACCGTTTGGTATTGTAAACTACATCCTCATTCACACGCTTGTTCAGCATCGCTGCTCCCAATGGCGACTGCATCGAAATTGCCAGGTACGTTTTATTGTTGAGAACAAATTCTTTCGCAGCAACTGACATGAAAAAATTCCCGTTATCCGTTTCGATCACACATCCGAATTCTACCCGGCTGCATACTTTAAGCGGATCAATGCCGGAAACGATTTTTTTCTGTCTCTGCAATTCCGCAAGTTGTTTCCCAAGCTTTTCCTGCTCAAGCTGCATCATGGACTTGGATGTGTCGTGCTTGTCACCTGCTGTGCTCTTTGTCTCATTGGCTGCCGACTCCCTGTAAATGGAGTATTCCGATTGCAGGGTGCTGGATTTTTCTTCAATGAAATCGCGGCATAATGAAAGCAATTCTGCCTTAACAGCAATACCCATTATTCTTTTACAAACTTATAGGTGTAATCCTGCGCGCCAATGCTAATCCGGATAAGGTATACACCAACCGGCAACTGGCTGGTATTGATGGAATGATTGTTCTGAATAAAGCTGAATGGCTGGGACATCAATTCTATACCCATGGAATTATAAACAGAATACAGGCAGCGTTTATTGCCCGCCGAACCGGAATAATTAAGCTGCAGCCTGTCCAGCACAGGATTCGGATAAATCGATATCTCATTCAGCTGGTTCTGCCACGAACAGTTATCCAGTACGATGCTCTCTCCCTGTTTAAGGTGACCTGTGATCCTTATCTCGGTATAATCCGGTTTTCCATCAAGTACAACAATATAATCCGCCTTTGCATGAACCTCCACGACTTTTATAACCTGCCACTGGCCGCCCAGCAAACCTTCTATGGCATATGATTTATATTTATCGTTTTCATAAACGATGAATTTTATCTGATGACCATTAACCGTATTGATACAGTTAAGATTGATGGTTCTTAACGGAAGACTGATGCATGTAACAAAAACAAGTTGGGTATCCGTATGAAAACAATTCGAAACCGTATCGGTTATTCTTAACCGGGTCTGATACGTCCCGACACCTGAATAAATAACCTGTCCAGGAGAGTTTAGCATATGGCCGCTGGTATCGAATGAAGTGGCGCCCTGAAAAGTCCAGCCGTAATTGTAACCACCGCCATTGTTAAGCGTGCTGCTCCATGTTACCGTATCGCTGCATTGATTGGTAACCGGATTGATGATTTCAGCCACTGGGGTCGGCAATATGGTAATGGCCATGGTATCTCTCTTGATACACCCGGTGAATGTATCCGTGGCT
>CALMKH010000073.1 GCA_937867025.1 uncultured Bacteroidota bacterium
GGAAGATTATCAACGAAAAAGTTAGTGGAAGCATCCTTTGTCACCTGGTAATATCCCAAACCATTATTCCACCTGTACGAGCTGATCACATCCACCGGCTCCGTGCCGCTGCCTCTCTGGTCTTTTATATGGACAAACTCCAGGTTGCGGTCGCTGCTTATGGTTAATACCACTTCTATGATATCGCCGGCGTGCAGAATACCTCCTGTTTTTATTTCAATCTTCTGATCACCGGTCGCACTCCTGCTCACCCTGTACATGCGTTTGCCTATATTCAGGCCGGCACCAGCAGATGAAATCTTATCGATATCCTCAAAATATTGCCAGTAAGCCGCTCCATATGCAAAATCACCAGTGGCTGAGCTTACATCAATACCAGCACTTGACGGTGTTATCTTTTCCTTTGGCAGATCGACGCGGAAATACCCCGTACCCTCCTCTTTCTTTTCAGGTGTAATATCCGTTCCGGACACTTTCACCCTGACGTCCTGCTTGTTCTGAAGAAGATTTCCATGCATCAGTAACGCATAACACGCATCGGCCGTACTGCGTGTACTTCCCCAGGATTGAGTCTGTTTCTGTCTCAGCAGCCATATCTGCTGAGCTTTTAACAGTTCCTTACCGGCACCTAAAGCACTATATGCCTCCATTATAGCAGCCTGGGTTTCTACAGGAGCCTCATACCAATACCATCCCCTTTTATTCGATGGCCAGTACATCCCCATTGTTTCGGTCGACCTTGAATTTTCATCAAACGACCGGATGATCAGTTCAGGCACGCGGGATGAAGGCTTAAGTGTATGTAAGGCCATGGCAAGCTGGGCCCGGTTCAGAAGGTTTGTCCCAGGCCAGGTTTTTTCCGCTGCAGCAATAAAATATTGCAGGGCCTCCCCGGTATCACCAACGCCTATCCCCGGGAACAGACTCTTGCAATACACATACTGGAAATCGGCGGGATGGCATATCTGTACATTCTGCTTTTTTAACTGCCGGTAATTTCTTTCCGCAACTTTATCGATAAAATCCATCGCCTTGGAAATCATATCCTGGTATTGACTGATATCGATGCCCATCTTTTGCATTTTACCGAAACCTATAACAATGGTCTGAGTGACATATACATTGGGTTCCATGCCTTCAAACCAACCCCATCCGCCATTATATGACTGTTTGGATCTTAACTTCGCAGACATGAGAGCGAGCTCGTCCTTCATTCGTTCCATATTAAACAAAAGTCCCAGTTTACGCATACGTTCGGTTTCATTCCTCGCTTCATTCAGCCAGGGTGTTTCGCTCAACAGGGTGGATTTCAGATCCTCATTCTGCATCAGTTTGCTTTGAAGCCCCTTTCCATTCTTCGACTCCCTCTCCCATGCTTCATACACTTTCCTGATGCCGGCATCGGAGTTTGCCAGATACGCAGCTATGCTGTTCGCATACAGCCGGGTGAATATCTGCTCGGCACATTCGTATGGGTATTCCATCACATAGGGAAGCGATTGTACCGCATACCATGCAGGATTCGTATGCATTTCGATGCTGAACTTCTCATGCACCAGGCTCGCGCTGGCGTTGTTTTTCAGCTGGTCCAGCACGAGGTTTTGAGTACCTGCCTTTGTAATAGTGATCGGCATTGTTTCAGTCACCAGCATACGATTGCTCAGGACAGCCAGGGTATGTTGCTCACCATCAGATATATCTCCGGTGCTGGCATACACAGCTATGTTGACAATTCCGGTAAAATCAGGAATGTTCAGTTTAAAGTTCACGGAAACAGAGCTGCCGGCTGGAACCGCAATTTCCTTTTCATTCTTTTCGGTCAGCCAATCCAGCGGCTTGCCTGTTTCTTCATCAGTGATCTTGATACTTACTTTTGAATGGATGACCGTTTTTGTGGTATTGACAATCTTTGCAGGAATGCTGATCTTGTCCTTCTGCCGAAGGAAACGCGGCATGTTGGGTTGAACCATCACTTTTTTGCTCGTGGTAACGCTCTGCTCAAGATATCCCAGCTGCATGGTGGTACTATGAGCCAACATCATGAGCTTCCATTTGGTTAACGCTTCAGGCATGGTGAATTCAAAACTTATTTCACCTTTGTCATTAGCATACAGATGAGGGTAGAAAAAGGCTGTTTCCTTAAAGTTTTTTCTTATGGTGCCCTGTGAAGGCGGTTTTTGAGAATAGGCGGTACGTGAGCTGTCTGATACTGATAACCCATTGGTGTAAGATACTTGATATTTTTCTGCGGGAACACTGATGGCATCCTCTCTGTCATAATCAACATCCTTAAAGCGAGAATTCCTGGCGCGGGCCCCACCACCCCTTCCATTTCCAAAATCCCACAACATATAATTTAGCGGGGTATAGTCATATGCCGACTTATATTCCTGGAAAGTGAACGGAAGATAACTGTACCAAGGTATCTCTGCCCTTCTGAACCTTATAAAATCAATGTTCCGGATGTTGGTTTCGATTTCGGAATAATCAAAAAACAAGCTATAAAGCTCTTGGTTCCAGGATGGACCTGCATACAGTTCATCCAGTGATTGATCGTACATGCCCGCAAGTATTTCCGTGGCCGCTTTTTCCGATTTCGGACCCAGGAGCGTAACTTTCCACCGCTCTTTCGAACCCGGTTCCAAATCGCTTCTGAAGGATGTCACTTTCAACTGGAGTTGTTTATTGGTATATGGAACCTGAACAAACTCCATTGCACGGTAGGTCCTGTAATTGTACACTGTATAAGCCGTGACGATAATATTGCCTCTGTCAGCTTCGGTTACAGGTATTTCAATAAGTTGCGAAGAAACATTCAGAACCATTTCTTTTTCAAGGATGATGCCTCTTTCGCTTTTTGCCCTCAATCTCACCGCAACTCCCGGCGCGCCGCTGCCCAGAAGCAGTTTTGCAGTTTGCCCCGGTTCAAAGTTTTCCCCGTTAGTGATCTGCAGGCTTAAGGCAACAGGAATTTCAAATGCCCCGGGTTTAACCTGGTTCATGTTAAAATAAAAGCGGTTTTCAACTGTTTCGCCACGGCCATCCTTTGCACTGATAATAGCTACATATTCCCCTGCGTCTTTAAATGACCTGGCATCCATTTTCCATGTTCTTTCCTTTGCATTCTTAAATTCCCTGGAACTTACCAGCTCCAGTTTCTCCTTCGGTGATCGCTGGTCATAATCATGGAAAACCGTACTGAAATCTTTCTCAGGTATGTTAGACGTGTCAGCACCTTCCCAAAGCCTTTCTTTATAAATAATTTTATCCTTAACAACCTTCATAACGGATATTTTCCCGGTAAACGGCACTTCTTTTCCCTGCAGGTTATTGACTTTAAAATCGATTTCAACAGGTTTGGAAAGCAGATTTTCCTTTTTTACGGATACTGACACATCCATATCTGAATAACCCATGGTCATGCTGTATGAAGCAGTCGTGGTCTCCCCGTTTATATCCGTCACTGTAGCATTGACCTCATATATAAAATAGCCGTGGGATTTCGGATCGACAGATTCATCCGGCATGGCATCAAAACGGACCGTAAATTTTCCGGCAGCATCTGTTATGGTATCTTCCGTTTTCAGTGTGATCTGAGAGCTGTTGCCATACCATGGTTCCTTATACCTCCAACTCCAGAATACCGGTCTGAGTCTTCTCACAACAGAATACGTAACCTTTGCATCGGATATGGGATATCCTGCAAATGCACGCGCCTCCCCCGTAAGAACAACATGATCACGGAGTTTGTAAGGTCTTTCAGGCGCCTGTATTTCGGCCTTGTATTTCGGCCGCTTGTATTCTTCGACCTGTATAAAGTGAGTACCGATATTCTGGCCGCCCGAGGTGATCATTATCTGAAAGCTTCCGCTGTTAAACCCGCCTTTGGGAAGGACAAAACTATCGCTCATACTGCCATATGTATTTGTCTTCAGCATGCGCACGGCTTTTTCCTCACCGTTATTGTCATACAGCTTAACCTCTGCATCAATGTCAGCGATTGTGTTTTTTGACCTGTTGTCGTAAACGATCCCTTTGAAATACACCACCTGTCCGGGCCTGTAAATACTTCTGTCGGTAAGTATCCTGCTCCACCTTGTTTCCCCTGTGTTACCCTGCTCTCCTGAATAATTATAATGGGTGTATGTATACATAATTTCACCCTGCCCTGCAACAACTGTATATTCGCTATAATAGTTCTTTTCATCTGCCGGGTTTTCAATTTCACCGTTTCCTGTGCTTGCTCCCTTTTTGACAACCCTGTACTTCTCTTCGTTCCATGCGCCTTTCCTGTAAATCGTGTACGCCACACCGGCTGCAGGGTGCCCGTTTGATGCGTTTACAATATATATCCTGTGCTTGTCCTTCAGGATCACTTGTTCCGCAACCGAAACCACGTTAAAACTCATAACGGCAGCAGTATCCGTTACATCTTCCTTATTGCTGAACATAAACAGGTAATGACCCTTGACAGACGAGGGCAAGGCCACTTCAGAGCTGTGATACCGGTAATCCTCAAAAGAAGGGAGGTCCACCGGGTATGAATGAACAGGCTTGTTTTTCATCAGCCAGACCATGAATTGTTTCCTACCCGTATTATTATAATAATATGAGCTGTGATTCTTCAGATAGTCTATGTGATCAATCGCGTACACCTTAACAAATACCCTTTTAATGTTGTTATAAGATACCTTGGCCAGTATAGGCTGCTGCGGATTATACACTGTTTCCATTTCTACGCCGAGCCCAGGGTTAAGTATAGTCTTGCGGAGATACTCAAGCCGCAGATTCTGACTGAAATCAGGATGACGCTTCAGGGCTGCATCTACTATTTCCAGTGCTTTTACCTTATTATCATACTGATACGTTTCTGCAATAGCTGCAGCTGCAAGGTTTGTATATGGATTACCTGCATTCCTGTTTATGATGTTCTCGCACGCTTTGATAAAAAAATCAGTCTTTTGCGGAAATATGCCGTTAACATACCGGAGGCGCTCCATATCGAAATAGATATGATAATTGCTCAGGACCAACTGGTATAACCTGAGTATCCTGTATTCATTTCCCGGATCATCATTGCCTGTGAAATCGGCTTTTAAAAAATCCCTGACATCGGCCATAGCCAGTTCGATCGCCGGAGATTTATAGCTTTCGGGATATTCCACAGTAAGGCCATTCAGTACCTCAATGGCTTTTCGTGCCATCACCTGCTCCATGGTCAATGAAAAATCGGGTTTATCCATATTGGAAATAAGCGGACCATGCTTATCACTATAAGGCACCGTAACCGCCAGTTCAAGGCTTTTTGATATGTGATCATTAATTTCCTTATTCAGTTTTGTGCGGGACCATTCTCCGGGATTCAGGCTGCTGTCATCTGCCACCTGGTTGTCATACATGAATTGCGCGTACAGCCCTTTCAGAAACGCCGCCATATCCATGTGAAGGAACATCTGCCTTTCCCGATCGGCCATTTTCAGTTCGTCCTTCAGTAGATTCCAGATAAGGGTTGTCGCATCGTCTTCCAGCACCCTGGTCAGCTGCACCTGGTAATCAAGCGCCTTGATAAAATATCCTGTATGGCGGTCCTGCGAGGCGCGTGCTTTTACTTCCATTACTTTGTCCATAGCGCTTTTGGGCTGGTCGATGGACATAAGGGAATCTATGAAGACAAATGATCTCACGTAATCATACACAGGTTGAGCAACTAGGGCCTTCCTGTTCCTTTTCTTTTTCCAGAACTGAGCGCTTGCATCATTCGGCCCGATAAAAAACGCTAAAATCAGAAGACAAATTCCTGCAGGTATCTTTTTCATATATTGAATGTTAGAGTGAATACAAAATTACCCCAAATGGTAAATACTTTTTGACGTATTTTTCCATTAAATTTGCAGAACGTTGAACTTTTCATCCAAAACCGTTGAGAACGCTGTCCAGGCTTTATCCGGGTTTCCCGGCATTGGGAACAGGAGTGCCCTCCGCATGGTGATGCACCTGCTGAAAAGACCTAGAGAAGAGGCGGAAAACCTTGCCCATGTGCTCAACAAGCTGAAAACCGAGCTCATGCAATGCGACATATGCTGCAATATCAGCGATACGCCGGTCTGCAACATCTGCAGCAGCCACAATCGCAACAGGCAGATTATATGTGTAGTGGAAGATATGCAGGACGTGATTGCCATCGAAAACACAGCGCAGTTCAACGGCCTTTATCATGTTCTGGGCGGGCTTATATCACCGCTGGACGGCATTGGTCCTGAATCACTTACTATTGAGAACCTCGTCAAACGGATAGAGGAAAATCCTGCCGAAGAGGTAGTTATTGCCCTGAATGCCAATATCGAAGGCGATACCACAGCCTTTTACCTCGCCAGAAAACTGCAGAGGTTCAATATCAAAATGACCACCATCAGCAAAGGGATTTCTGTTGGAAGCGAACTGGAATACACTGACGAGATTACCCTGGGGCGTTCGCTGACCGGCAGGATACCATATACAGTCTAGGGTTCCCTGGTAATCCTGTAATACGTCACACCGGAAGTGTTTTCTATTTTCAGCAGGTAAGTACCTGCGGTGAAAAAGCGCATATCCATATCGTTCTTCCCCGCATCCAGTGTGCCAGAACGGACAGGTTTCATTGTCATGTCATACATAACGAACACGCTTTCGTGAGTCAGTTTTATAATTAACAGGTCGCTGACAGGGTTAGGATATACTGATGCCGAATGCTGCACGGGCTCCTGCACTGATACATGCTTAACCGGGCAACGCACCCTCACCCACCTGCAGAAGGTATCTTTGCAGTTGGCACTGTCAAGGGCATACACGCACAACTCATATAAACCCGTGTCGGCATATGTTCTTGAACTCATATTCCCGTTTGTCAATGCAGTCTGGCCATCTCCAAACTCCCACTGCACAGTGACAGGCTTTTTATTTGACCGCAAAGCAAACACTTTGGTCCTGCAATCCGTTCCGGTCGATGTATCAACCGAAGTGATAACGAAGTTACATGGCTCAGGTTCCGGGGGGCAGTTCACAACAACCGTCATATCAGCCGTATCCCCGCAGCCTATGGAATCCTGGATGCTTAACCTGACCTGGTAGGTGCCGTTCTTTTTATATTTGTGAACAGTGAACTTGTCTGCCGAACTATCTCCATCTCCAAAATCCCACCTGATCTTTTTTGCATTGAGGCTGGTAATGGTATTAAATTCGTATTCATCACAGGAATAGCTCAGCGTATCATATGTATGAATTCCTATTTCACTCAGGTCGCAAGGATTGCTGCAGGTCACGCTGACATTCAAACACATGGAATCTTCGCAGCCATTGGCGTCCTTTATTTTTCCGCAGACTTGGAACATGCCATTTTTATTATAGACATTTTTGGGTTTTATGCATGAGCAGGCATTTCCATCACCGTAAGTCCATGAATAAGAAACCGGCGTGCCTCCGGAATATGTAAATTTAAAAAAAAGGTGATTGCATGAACTGGCTGCCGTGTCAAGGCTCAGGGTTTCAAACTTCAGCTGGCATTGTGCTCCGGCACCGGAAACCATGTTAAAAATGAAGATCAGAAGGCTTATTCTTTTCATATTGTCAAGACACTAAAATTTATTACAGCGTTGCTCACCAGCCATGTTTCCGGATTTCCTCAATAAACCTTGAAACCGGGAACCCCATCACGTTATAATAACAGCCTTCAATGCGTTTGATCGCCACATAGCCGATAAATTCCTGGATACCATAAGCACCAGCCTTGTCCAACGGTTTATAATATGAGAGATAATAATCAATCATCTCATCGCTCAGATCGTTAAAATATACCTTACTGGCCTCGGAAAACAATATTTTATCCCGCGCCGTGCGCGCGCAAACTGCAGTATAGACCGTATGTACCTTTCCCGACAATTGCCTGAGCATTGAACCCGCCTCATCCATGTCCGCAGGCTTGTTCAACACACCGTCATCCAGCCAGACAACCGTATCGGCAGTTACCAGGATCTCATTGTCCTGTATGGCAAGTTCATAAGCCTTGTTTTTCTTTTCCGCCAGGTACAACGGTATCTCTTCGGCTCTCAAATCCGGATGAAAATCCTCTTCCACATCTATTCGCACCACGTCCATGTCAAAGCCGCTGTCACGCAACAATTGCTGCCTTCTCGGACTTTGTGAAGCCAGTAATATTTTATTCTTGAAAAATGCGGGCACCATCAGGAAAAAATAAGATTGATAACTCCTGCAAACATAATGACTTTCAGCAACACGCTGCTCCTGCCAAATTCATGACTTTGCTTAGCCCGGGCCAGCCTGTTTATGAAATAGAACAATGAAAGTGTTATAAGGCCCATAATGACAGGGCTTACCAGCATATCCGCGGCAAAAAAAACGAAGGCTGTGTATAATCCGCAAAATACTATTTCCATGGCGGTAACCACATATACAAGGATTTTCGCGCCTTTCAGACCTACCAGAATGGGATATGTCTTCAGGCCGGCGGAAGTATCTCCCTCAATATCCTGCATATCCTTTACAATCTCTCTTATCAGGCTGATAAAAAAAGAAAATATAATATAACTGACATAATTATAAAATGCTGCAAGTGTGTCAAAATGAATGATCTTATTACCTTCCCTGTCATATAACATACACATCGCTATAACGGCCGAACTGCAGAGTGCTATGACAAGATTACCGATAAGCGGGGTGCCTTTCAGCTTTAAGGAATACAGGAACAACAGCAATGTCAGGCTGAGGTTGATGACAGCATACTGATCGCTGAAAAGATAAGACACTATAAGAGAACAGAGGGTTAATGCCACATAAACAAGCCATGCGTTCCTGCGTGAAATATAGTGTCCGACAAGCACCTTTTCCGGCTTATTGATCTGATCGATCCTGACGTCATATATGTCATTCACTACATATCCTGCCGCTGCTGTGAGGACCGCAGGCAATATCAGGAACACCAGAAGCTGAATATAATTTTCAGCATCTTCATACCGGTACTTGACACATATCACCAGCATGGTTGCCGCAATGATGGCAAGGTTCAGCGGGCGGATGATCCTTATCTTTTTCACCATCCAATATTCAGGAATAAATTCTATATTGCCAATAATTTATACGAACAGATGTTAAAAACTTACTTCCGTATACCTCTTGCCTATCTCTCCCTTATCATATTGGGATTCCTTTTGCAAAATACCTGGTCAGGTGCTGCGGGCATGCTTGCACTTTTTCCAAGAAATCCAGCCTACCTTACCGGTATTATCACCACTGTATTCCTGCATTCCAGTATGGAACATCTTGCATCCAATTTCCTTCCGTTGTCTGCATGCCTTTTCGGCCTGTTTTATTTTTACGGGGATATCGCTGCCAAAGTCACGGTGCTTTGTCATGTCATCACCGGGGTATTAATATGGATATTTGCCAGGCCGAGCTTTCACATCGGGGCCAGCGGACTAGCATATGCTCTCGTTTTTTTTATACTTGTCAGCGGCTTTACGCGTAAAAACCGCCGCCTGATGGTATTGGCCTTTGCAACACTGGTTTTTCAAAGCGGGCTTATCTGGGGTATCTTTCCCCAGGATAATCTCATAAGCTGGGAAAGTCATTTGCTTGGAGCCGTTACAGGAACAATGCTGGCAATCGCCTTCCGCAAACAGGGCCCGGAACCTGACAAGCCTTTGGTGTGGGAGGAAGATGAGGAAGAGGAAGAAGACGAATATGAAAAACTCAATCCCTGACAAATTTTACAGACTGAATCATGTAATCTGTTTTTAAGCCGATCATGTACACCCCCGCCGGCAGGGTGGAAATATCCAGGCATTCAATCTTTTCGTCCAGGAGCCTTTCCATAACAATACGTCCATTCACATCTGAAATGCGTGCCGTTCCGGCAATATCCTTATCCCTGACTATGAACAGTGCGTCCCGGGCCGGATTGGGATATACGGAGAACATATTCGATGCCTGTACAGCCGGTACCGCACTTGAATACCCTTCGAGCGGAATTGTGACGGAAGACATTCTGGCTGCATGCATATGCACTGTATTCCTGGCGACAAGGGGATTTAACAACGAATCAATGCTGTTGCCGGGATACATTTCTCCCCCGTTGTTCATATTGCGGTTAAAGCGGGGATAGTTGGATGATGTGATATCCAGCCTGATCTTATGCCCCGCAAGAAATGTCATGCTTGTATTCGGCAATTCTATTTCACAATCGTAAACAGTGCCAGGCACCATCATGGCAACCTGGGCCTGGGTGAAGCCATTCCTGAAACGCATACGCATAATACCGTCGTTCACCAGCATGGACTTTCCATCGGGATACACGTCCGTCAGCCGTATTGCAAAATCGGTATCCACCTTGTCTGAAGACACTTTTAACAATACCCTGACCTTGCCTTTCAGAACCGCATTTTCGCTTAAGGTTTCCGAAGTAAATACCAGTATATCGTTCCTGCTTTCTACAAGAGGTTTCTGATCATACGGTCCCTGGTCCATATCCGGCCTCAAAGTGGGACCTCCGACAGTTGGTGATGGATCGCCGGGGTCATAAGTGAACGTGAGGCTGTCTTTCGCCGATCCCGGTTTTTCGTGATCCATTGATCCGTCGGCATGCAGGTAAAACACCACATCCCTTGTTCCTCCAGGAGGCCATGAAGGACATTGTTTCCAAAGATTCTCACCCATCTGGTAGTATGTGATCTTCGGACTGGCATCCCAGCCATTGGAAATCCCCCGCAGATAAAAATCAAAAAACAGCATAGCCATGGAATCATTCGTATTGGCTGAGTTCGGATAATTCAATTGTCCCTGAACAGACGTTCCGACCTGTGCAGTGCCGTGACCTCCATGCACCCATGGACCCATTAACAGCCTGTGTTTATCCCTGACACTCAGGGGTGACCTGATCTGCAGCGCGCTGAAAAAAGGAAGCATGACCTCTATATTATGATCGTACCATCCCCCGATCATAAATGCGGGTACCCGGATACTGTCGGGATAAAAATTGAGGTTCTCCGCAAAAGTCCAGGTGGCGTCATAATATGGATGAGCCATAAGAGTAGGAGTAATTCCGAAGCCAAGCGCATCCAGCTGATCCACATATTCTGTGCGTAAAGCTCCATTCGGGAAATATTCGTCATAATCAGATTGCGGACCTGCAACCAGCGGGCAAATGCATGTAAGGTGGGGTGGATTTTTCTGAGCGGTCTGGTATTGTACCTTTCCTAAGGCCGATGGACCCCAGGTGCCCACTTTTCCATTGCTCCAGGATTGACTGGATATCCATTCAACGACCCAGTATCCGTCTGTTCCCCTGTCCGGACTGCCCGGATAAGCCGCTTTTTTCGAACCGTAAAATCCGCGCCAGTCAACCACCACTACAATAAAATTGCTGGCATTAATATCATTGCCTATCCCGATAGGAAGCCCAAACCTGTACAGAAGGCGGTTATAGGGTGTCTGGATCAATATGACCGGGCCCTGGCTCATGCCTGACGGGATATAAATATCTGCCGCCAGCTTTCGTCCGTCTTTCATAGGTATGGAATCAACGACCGGGGTGAGCAATGCAAAGCCGGGCCGGGCCAATAACAAAGCAAGCAATAAAATGATATGTTTTATCATGCATTACAAAGATACTATTTAGATGAAAACATGCCGGCTGACTTATATACAAACAGGAACATATTGTCCAATTAAAATACAACAGATTGAATATCTACGCATTACAATTAAAATAAACAATATTATGCAACCATAGGTCCATACTGATGACTAAAGGGTATAGAAATTATTAAATTATATGAAACTTAAATTGATTCACACCGGACTGGCTTTAGCGGTAATCGCAGTTCTAACCGTTACAAGCTGCAAAAAAGAAACTCAACAGATCAATGATGAAGCAAAATATGATGCTCAATTGATTATTGATGACGCAGACAAGAGCTATAATGAAGTTGTCATCAACGAAGGAGGGGAAAATGATGAATTTTCATCTGAAAATGAAGGTCTTCCTGAAGCTTACATCCTTGTTGAAACCGACATGGATGACGCAGGATTCAAACGCGGCGTCGACAGGAGGTATTTTGCCTGCCTGAAAAAGCTGAACCTGACAGACACCCAGGCGGCACAGATCAGGAAAGCGCTGAGGGCTTATGAAGCATGCAAGGCTGCTGACATTAAAAGGCATCGTGAAGCTTACGCCAAGCTCATACTCCGCATCGAAGCTGCTCGCAAGGATCTGCTTGCACAGCTAAGGGCCGGTAAAATTACCAAAGCCGAATTTGAGCAGGGCATTAAAGAATTAAGGGCTGATTTCGTGAAATCACTGCGTATTATCAAGGAATCTTTCGCTAAAACCTTAAAAGCCTGCTACGACAAATTCCTCAGGGCTACAAAAGAAATTCTAACTGACCGTCAGTGGAAAGCTTTTGTTGACTGCTACAGATAAAAAAAAGTGTATTCGGCATAGATTATAACCCTTGAGAGTTGAATCTCAAGGGTTATTTTTTATAATGACTTTTCCATTTTGATATTAGCCCGTTCATAGTGCCCGTGCTCAAGCTCCACCTCATGAAATCCATATTTCCGGTACATGGCTATCGCGGGAGTGAGAGATGTATTGGAGTACAAGATGAGTTTTCTTATTCCCTTCTTTTTCGCTTCATTGAGACAGTGTTCCATCAGCATCTTGCCGATCCCCATCCCCTGGCTTTTTGATGTAACAGCCATTTTCCCGAGTTCATATTCCTTGTCTGTGATCCTGAGCAGGGATGCCGTTCCCACGATATCACCATTATGACGCGCATAATATATAAAGCCTCCCTTGTCCAGTATTTCCTCCTTAGGAGAGGATAACTGTATTTCATCATTCTCTTCTACCCTGAAGTATTTCTCCAGCCATTCAACATTCAGTGTTTTTATATACGCTTTCGTATCTTCACTATACTGAATGATATCTATTCTGTCGCCATGTGACGGCGGCTGTGAAATGACAATAAATTCAAGAAGCTCTCCCGTATCATTGGCCACACTGTGAAGGCTTTCCGCAGGTATGTGAATACTTTCACCGGCAACAACTCTATGGTTCTCTCCATTCAGGCTGAACAAAGCTTCGCCGGACAGAATACAGAACACCTGTTGCGCACGTTTGTGGCAGTGTATATTCTCACTTGCCCCGGGAGGCATCCGTTCCCTTATGACACTCAGTGAGCCCGACCTGAGAAGATGCCAGGCATCGCAATTATCACCCCATTTGTAGTGTTCCGCTGTCTGTAATGTTGTTTTCATGTACCGTGGATGATGGCGCTGATATTCGCCAGGTGGTGATCATCGTGCTCCGCCACAAAGTAAGCCAGGTCAACCACGCGCATGGGTGTCTTCAGACGTGGATGCATCGATATTCTTGAAAGTATGTCACCGTTTAAATCCCTCATTCTTCTAACCAGTTCATTCCTTTGAGAAGTAAAATATCCGACCAGTTCCATTATATCCTTCTTCTGGTGATCTGCCTCATATGTTTTCTTATTACTCATGTCTGCTGGTCGCAATTCCCCGAGACCCGCTTCAAAATCATCTATACGCCCCAGCCATAATGGTTCGAGATCCCCCAAATGACCGATCTCTTCCTTGATGCTCCATTTGTCAGCCGGCTTGAATTCAAGCCTGTCTGCACTTAAGCCTCTCACCTTGGTTTCTATCCGGGCGGGAGTGCCTTCCAGTCGTTCCATAATACCTGGCAAAAGGCCGTTATCCGTAATAACCGGAAAGGTTCGTGTTATCCATTTTGTTTTGTCCATGACTATTATGCAAAATAAGGAGTATATGTGTTCATTAACCAAATTTCGGCTCAGTAATTTGTAGGTCTGCCGATGCGTCTCGTAAAAAAACCTGCATAAAGAGAAAGAGGGAACACATTTCTGCATTCCCTCTTTCATGTTATATCATCAAAACAGGTCTTCTGAATTAGCTGCAACCGCTGGTGGTACCGCAAGTCAGGCAGGTATAACATGTGCCTGAGCGAACAGTAATATTTCCGCAGCTTTTGCAGGCTGGGGCATCACCCATGCTTGGAGGCACATTGCGTGGCTTAAGCGATGGTTTTGGAGAAGATGTTGAAGATTCTGCCACCAGGCTTGGCTGCACCTGTATCTCATTTTGCGCCAGGTTGTAATTGGCATCTACCGGAGTCACTTCATCCGCGATTTTCGGTTTGATATGCAGTTGATCCTGCCTGTTGAGGTATTCGAATCCCAGCAAGCGGAAGATAAAGTCGACAACAGAAGTAGCCGATTTGATATTGGCGTGCCCTTCCACCATACCGCTAGGTTCGAACCTGCTGAATGTGAACTTGTCGTAATACTCTTCCAGCGGAACGCCGTATTGCAAGCCGATGGACACTGCTATGGCAAAACAGTTCATCAGTGACCTGAAGCTGGCGCCCTCTTTATGCATATCCACGAATATTTCCCCCAGTGTTCCGTCTTCATATTCTCCTGTCCTTACAAACACCGTGTTGCCGTCGATTTTCGATTTCTGGGTGAACCCTTTGCGTTTATTGGGAAGCACCTTACGCGTGGCGATATTGGATAGCTGCTGTTTGAACGCGGCGTTGTTGCTGCTGTTGATAATCAGTCTTGCGGCTTCCAGGACGATTTCCGGGGTAAGATCTTCAACCCTGGTAGCACCGTTGACACCGACTGCTTTTTCAACTATTTCCACAGTATCGCTTACGCTTTCTTCAGTTTTCTTGTCGGATTTGTTTGACAGCGGCTGTGAAAGTTTGCAACCATCCCTGTAAAGCGCATTGGCTTTCAGGCCGAGTTTCCAGCTCATTTCGTAACATGACTTGATATCCTCAACGGTTGCCTCATTAGGCAGGTTGATGGTCTTGGATATAGCTCCGGAAATGAAAGGTTGGGCAGCGGCCATCATGCGGATGTGGGCATGGGCATGCAGGAACCTTGTTCCTTTATTGCCGCATTTATTGGCGGTATCAAACACTGGATAATGTTCTTCTTTCAGGAAAGGTGCGCCTTCAATGGTCATGGTACCTGTAACAAATTCATTGGCAGCTTCGATCTCATTGCTTTTAAAACCGAGGGCTTTCAGAAGGTTAAAGTTTACATCATTGTATTGGGCATCCTTGAATCCAAGCCTGTGAAGGGTTTCTTCGCCCAAGGTGAAGAGGTTAAATACGAACTCTATGTCAAATGCGCGTTCGAGCTGCCCTTCGATTTTCTCCAGGTCGGCATCGCTGAAGCCTTTTGCCTTAAGGGTCTCATGATTGATAAAAGGAGCGTCTTTGAGGGTGGCATGGCCTTTTGCATAATTGATGATCTCTTCGGATTCCTGTGCAGAATAGCCGAGGGTCTTCAACGCAGCAGGGACAGCCTGGTTGATGATTTTGAAATATCCGCCGCCGCTCAGTTTTTTGAACTTAACCAGGGCGAAGTCAGGCTCAATGCCGGTTGTATCGCAATCCATGACAAGCCCGATAGTCCCGGTAGGTGCTATAACTGTTGCCTGTGCATTCCTGTAACCGAATTTTTCGCCGAGCATAAGGGCTTTATCCCAGGAATTGCAAGCTGCTCTCAAAAGATCTTCAGGGCAATATTGCGGATCGATACCGACAGCAGGTATGCTCAGGCTTTCATAAGCAAGAGGCGTATTATACGCTGCATAGCGGTGGTTGCGCATCACACGCATCATGTGTTTCTTATTCTTTTCATACATCCTGAAAGCACCTTTTGCTGCCGCCATTTCAGCGCTTGTAGCATAAGACTGGCCGGTAAGTATGGATGTAAGCGCTCCGCAGATGGCAGTAGCTTTAGGGCTATCGTAAGGAATACCTGACACCATTAAAAGGGCTCCGAGGTTGGCATAACCAAGACCCAGTGTACGGTAGTCGTAGCTGAGCTGGGCTACTTCCTTGCTTGGGAACTGGGCCATCAATACGGAAATTTCAAGCACGACAGTCCACAGGCGGATCGCATATTCATAGGATACAATATCGAATTCGAGCTTGTCTGCATCAAAGAACTTCATCAGGTTCAATGAAGCCAGGTTGCAGGCAGTATTGTCAAGGAACATGTATTCCGAGCAGGGATTGGATGCGTTGATCCTTCCTCCTTCAGGGCAGGTATGCCATTCGTTGATGGTATCGTCATACTGAACGCCCGGATCCGCGCATGCCCATGCAGCATCGCCAATGGCGTCCCACACTTCACTTGCAGGAATGGAACTGACTACCTTGCCGGTGCTCCTGGCTGTAAAGTCCCAGTTGCCGTTCTGTTTTAACGCTTCGAAAAATTTATTCGGTATACGGACTGAATTGTTGGAGTTCTGTCCTGACACGGTGGCATATGCCTCACCTTCGTAATCGCTAGGGTAACCGGCGGCAATAAGGGCGGCCACTTTCTTTTCCTCATTCTTCTTCCAGTTGATGAAAGACATAGCTTCAGGGTGGTCGAGGTCGAGGCAAACCATTTTGGCAGCCCTCCTGGTAGTACCTCCGGACTTGATGGCACCGGCAGCCCTGTCACCTATTTTAAGAAAGGACATCAGGCCTGAGGAAGTTCCTCCGCCGGAAAGTTTCTCACCGCCTCCGCGTACACGTGAAAAATTGGTACCTACACCGCTTCCGTATTTGAAAATGCGTGCTTCACGAACCCAAAGATCCATAATACCGCCTTCGTTCACCAGGTCATCATCAACAGATAATATAAAGCAAGCATGGGGCTGAGGTCTCTCATATGCAGAAGTTGAGCGCATCAGCTTTTCGGTTTCAGGGTCAACATAATAGTGCCCCTGTGGTTTTCCGGTAATACCATATGCAGAGTGTAGACCGGTATTGAACCATTGAGGGGAGTTGGGAGCAGATTGCTGGGCTATAATGGAATACACCAGCTCTTCATAAAATATGGTAGCATCTTCAGCTGACGCGAAGTAATGATGCTTTTCGCCCCATTGCCTCCAGCAGTCGGCCATACGGTGCGCTACCTGTTTAATGCTTGTTTCGTTGCCCAGTGAACCGTCAGCCTGAGGAACGCCCGCTTTCCTGAAATATTTCTGGGCTATGATGTCCGTGGCTACCTGGCTCCATGCAGCGGGCACTTCCACATTCTTCATTTCAAATACCACATCACCGTTCGGATTTTTGATCACCGAGGTGCGGTACTCATATTCAAACTGATCAAAAGGAGATACCCCCTCCTTTGTGTTTTGCCTGGTGAATCTCAGGCCTTTTTTCATCTGGTCTACGTTTTGCTGCATATTATTATCGGTTTTTAGGTTGTTGTTTCGCTGATAAACAAAAATGACTTCAGTGCATTTTTTTGCAGAGAAGTCCTTCAAAACTACTTCTACCTAAAGCATATTCTAAAATGGACTTTTCCACAGAAATTGGAAAACCCTTTAAGCACGTTCTTTCGCAATTGTTGAAAACAAAATTTACTTCAATATTTACTTGACATTCCAAAAATTAGTTTTACTTTTACCCTCATAAATTAAAGGGTTTAAGAAAATTTATGACCAACTTTATACAACAAATATACGAAATAAAAAGCAAAGAAAAAAAGGCTTTAGCCGTGTTAATAGACCCTGATCAGCCCGTTGAGAGTGTAGCTAAAATAGCACAGCAGTGCGAGAAACAGGGGGTCGATTTCATATTTGTCGGCGGCAGCATCGTAACTGTCGGATTATTATCGCAAACCATCTCTGAAATCAGGCAAAACTGCAGC
Organism: uncultured Bacteroidota bacterium; assembly: GCA_937867025.1. Lineage (GTDB taxonomy): Bacteria > Bacteroidota > Bacteroidia > NS11-12g > UBA955 > JABMMZ01. The sequence continues at coordinate 17,760 of CALMKH010000073.1, forward strand.
TGTCCTGTCTATATCTTCCCGGGCAATGAATTCATGATCGACGACCAGGCTGACGGCATACTCTTTCTCTCCCTTTTAAGCGGCAGGAACCCGGAATACCTGATTGGAAAACAGGTAGTGAGCGCCCCGGTCCTGGCGGCTTCAAACCTGGACATAGTGCCTACCGCTTACCTTTTGATAGACGGAGGCAGGGAAACCAGCGTCAGCTATATCAGTAACACAAAACCCATTCCTTCCGACAAGCCCGATATAGCCATGGCAACAGCCCTGGCAGGCAAACTGTTGGGTATGCAGTGTATTTATATGGACGCGGGAAGCGGAGCCCTGCATGCCATCCCGGCAAAGATGGTGAACAAAGTGAAACAGCAGACAAAGCTGCCCCTGATCATAGGCGGAGGCATTCGCAACACTGAAACGGCCCGCGAACTATACAAAGCCGGTGCAGACGTCCTCGTCATAGGCAATGGGGTCGAGCAAAGCGACAGCCTGATCGCCCTGATCTCTGAAGTCAGGAACACAATCGGAAAAAAGATAGAGGTATGAC
>CALMKH010000074.1 GCA_937867025.1 uncultured Bacteroidota bacterium
CTGTTCTGTTAAGGTAAACGGAGCGGGAACAGCACCGGTTTTCAAGCAGCTTTTGCCTTTACTCCAGTAAATGTGATTATATATTTCTTGCGAAAAAGTCTTTTTTCTTAAAAAAATAATCTTATTTTTGGCTGATGAAATTACTTTTACTAACCACGTTGAGTCTTGCCTGCCTGATGGCGCAAGCGCAGTTCCCAACCAATGGCCTTGTGGCTTATTTCCCTTTCAGCGGCAATGCGAAGGATTCAAGCAGCAACAAGACCCATGGCACCACTAACAATGTAAGCCTGACAACCGACCGGTTCGGGAAGGCGAATTCAGCCTATTCGTTTAATGGCAGCAATTCGTATATTGAGTTTCCAAGCACCAATGTCAAAAACAACCGGTACACCCTTTCCATCTGGGCCTACCTGAATAATCTTCCTCCAAGCGGTGATTATACATTCGCACTGAATATCGGATCAGCCGGGGGTGACCAAAATCTGAATACGGCTAATAATTATGCAGGGACTACCAATGGATGGGTCTGCAGCGGGTATAACACTGTCCCTCCTACGTATGGCACGCAGGAGAACAAGACTCATACAATCAACACCTGGCAGCACGTTCTGTCTGTTAGGGACTCCAATTTCATTTTGTTGTACGTGGATGGGGTGCAAGTGGATTCTGTAGGCTCCAGCAGCAATAAAACCCCTTATTATGGCAGTGGTTCTGTTAAAGCCATGATCGGCATTCGGAATGACTTGAGCAGGCCATTCGACGGCAAGATCGATGACGTCTGTATCTATAACAGGGCCCTTAGCAGGCAGGAGATCAAGCAACTGTATAACCACCAGAGGACATCCTCCATTTCCAAGATTATCTCCGCTGAGCAGAAAAACATTTCGATTTATCCGAATGCCGGCACTTCGACCTTCAACATTGATCTTTCTGATGTAAAAACAACATCAGGCAAGCTTATCGTCAAGATCAGCAACATGCTGGGACAGCTGGTTTATGAACAAAGTGTTTTAACGGATGGACAGGTTTTGGAAATAAACAGCGGATTGCCCAAAGGCGAATATGTGGTGACTCTCTATGACGACCAGAAAGTCTATTTAGGCAGTGAGAAATTGCTGATACAGGAATAATATTCCGTTGACACCACCTTCTCATCCTATGGAGGCAGGAACGTTGCAGACCTGATTCATATAAAACCCGTGAATAAATGTGCGGTCTGCTCACATACTTACCTTTTTATAGGGATTATTTTCATAGAAATTGGCAATCAGAATTTAGTCAATCTATATGTTTCAAGATTCCAATACGCCGAATCCAGGCGATTTTGTGAATCAAAACCTTTAAACATTATTTGAATAAGGCCTTTGTCTTTTGCCCAATAATAGCTGCTTTGCACTGGTAAGATATTGAAGTTATCATGATTCCAGTCAGGGAGAGTATTATCATCAACACAATCTACATGAAATCGATCTGAATAAATAGCTTTCTTTCTACACTCCTATCTAATGTTTCATCAGTTTCAGATAAATGATTTCACTATTCTGTTTTAACTCCAGTATAAAGATGCCCGCAGGGTAAATGCTGATATCAACCTGGGTCAAAGCCCCATTCAGTTTACCACTAAGTAAAGCCAGTCCGGTTACTGAGTATATCGTATAGGTTCCTGAAGCTTCCGATCGTATGCTGATACTACCCTCTGCAGGATTTGGAAAAATACGGATTCTTTCTGCGATTGAGTTCTTTATTGCACTCGATGCATATAAGATGCAATCCGATGTATCCCTGCAATTTCCTCTTACCAATTCCGCAAGATAGAATCCATTGATTTTTGGTTTGTAAAACTTATTCGTATCCAGCACAGGAGTGTACATGCTGTCGCATCTTAACCAATTAATGTGCCCTATGGCTGTATTCGAAAACAAGGTATCATTCTTTAAGTAGATACCGAAGTTATTGATGGCAATGCTCAGATTTGTTACAACTATACTGTCGCATCCACCATACGATTTCAGTGTATCGGTTAATGTTGCCGAACTTGTGTAGATTTTTTGGTTAAGAGGGTGAATATACTGTTTGCAGGAGGTCAGCGCAAATTGTCTCATGCTGCTTTTAAAAGCCGTAAAATGGATGTGCACCAAACTATCGCATCCCAGGGAATTGATCAGAGAATCTGTATAAATACCCGTGCTGTCCATCAGTTTTCCAAGTGGTGTCAATGCACTTGAGCAAGAACGCATCAGCAGAACGGTATCCGAAGGATCCAGTTTGGTGAATTTGCTGGTCACAATACTGTCGCACCCGTTATAGGCTACAAGAGTATCCATATAAACTCCACTTTGCGTATACCATTTACCTTTTATACTTATAAACCCGTTACATGACTTGATGGTAGTATCCGATAATCCCTGATTCAATTTTGTGAAGTTGTAATTGATAAAACTGTCGCATCCATGATAGTTCTTAATGGTATCCGTATAAACTCCACTGATGCTTAGTAATTTTCCGCCAGCAGTCAGGAACGGGTAACAGGACGTTACAGAGGTATCATATTTAGTACTGTAATATCTTGTAAATCTAAGAGTAATTACGCTGTCGCAATTTACCCGATTGACAATGGTATCCTGGTAGACCCCACTTACATCCAGCATTTTTCCGGATGGTGACAATACAGTCGAACATGAGAAGATTGTCGTATCGTAATAGGAAGGAAAAATCCTGGTGAAATGCACCCTGATTATACTGTCGCACTTTGCCCAACTTTGCAATGTATCATAATACAATTTAGTAGTATCCCACAAATGTTTTCCCGACAACGCCAGCATATCCGTACACGAAACAATGTTGGTATCAGTTAACAGGACTCCGATAGTGAGATCAATGGCAAAGAGAGAATCGCATACGCCTTTACCCTCTATATAGTCGTAATATCTTCCGGTTTTTGTCCAGGTCTGTGTAGCGCTTGGTGACAGATAAGAAACACAGGCAGAAGCTTGCAAAAACACAGTGTCCGTAATGCAATTGCCATAATGGAAGACATACGCAGCACCTGCATCCCTCAGTGTTGTCTGTTCCTTTATTCCCGCATCCTGATTGGGCGCTCCTATCCAAAGATGTCCGCTATCCAAAGCCATGGAATAACCAAAACCGTCTTGTGTAAAAGCATCTTCATTACCGAATTTACGTATCAGCTTCCAATTGTTGTTTCCTGAATCTTTATAACAATAAACAACACCGGCCTCCGGGAAACTGTCGTTCCCTATTTTTTGGTGTTCCCGAATGGCAAATATGAACAACAAGGAATCCCGGTAAACCAGGTTCTCCCCGAACTGGTAATTCTCTCCTATCACGTTTGCATTCAGGCGCTTCACCTGTTGGTATCTTCCGTTCTGCCAACGGTAAATGTACACACTTCCCGTGCCTGTGATATTCTGTATTCTCCTGTCCGTGAGTGCACCAACAAAGGCAAGGTCACCCTGTATATCCACTGCATTTCCAAAATAAGCCGAGCTGATACGCTGATCTGCGCATAATTTCTGTACAAAATAGAATTTGCGGTTTACATTTCTGTATACATAAGCAGAGCCCGCATAATTTACTTTGTTCTTACCTGCCGAATCCAAAGAGGAATACATAGCCCCTACAATCAGATTATTGTCACGCAACGATATGGAAGAACTATAGAAGTCGTTTATTCCTGCATCTTTAGCAATTATTTTCTGACTGTATTTCCATTTTCCTGAATCAAGCCTGAAGATATAAACAGCACCTGCATTAGTTACCCAAGTCATCCCATTGGTATCTTTTGAGCTGAAAGGACAACTGACTGCCAAAATACTATCACTGGCCTTGACTTCATATCCGAACCAATCCCTTTCCCTCCTGTCAAAAGCCAGCAATTTCTGCACTTGTTCATAACGCGTTCCCGACCATTTATAGACATAAACAGCACCGGCTGTAAAGGCACTGTCCTTTGCATTCACATCCAGGCTGGATTTGCTGGCCCCGGCAAAAATATATTCTCCTGACACTGCAACAGAATTACCAAATTCATCAAATGCTTTACGGTCGGAAGCCTGTAGTTTCTGGATACAACTCCATTCGCGCCCGTTCTTTCCATATACATAAACAGCCCCTGCATTATATACCGCATTCATTCCATTGCTGTCTTTGTCTTCACCTATTGCACCAACTGCCGCAATACGAGATTGTAATGCCAGCGAATATGCAAATCTGTTGTAAGGAGCATAATCGTTCTGGACTATAGAATAAATAGTATTTAAGTTATTCCGAGGATAGTAATGCACTGCTCCCGGACCTCCACCTCCGGTGGTTATTTCTTCCTTTCCTTTGTCGTTAAAAAAGCTTCCATAAGCACCGGTGAGTACAAACGAGTCCGTGATTGCAACAGCCCAACCCTGGTTTTGGGTATTGTTGCGCCTTAAACCTACCAGTTTCTTCACTTGTACCCAAGAATTGCCTTTCTCTTTGAATACATATGCAGAACCTGAAGAACCCATCTGGTTGATTCCAATTGTATCGTGGTCTTCTTCGGGAGCACCTACAACCAACCACCCTTTTTTCAGAAATACAGAATGGCCGAACATATCTGTAGCCTCAATATCCTTGGATGATATCTTATATTTCTCGCGGTACTGATTGGCACTGTCTTTGAAAATATAAGCCCGGCCGGTAGAGTTGTTTTTCATGGAACCAATCGCCAGTTGGTTGCTGTCCAGGGACAAAGATGTTCCAAAATAATCGTATATAGAGCGGTCGGACGGGACAATTTTTTGAACCTGGGTCCAATAGCCATTAACCCTTTTAAAGATATATACAGAACCTGCACCATTGATACTTGACGTATTCGAAGCATTAGTATTGTTATTCGTGCTTCCGACAGCAAGTGTAGAATCAGACAAACTAACGGCAAAACCGAAATTGTCGGTGGCCCTTCTGATACCTGCGTGAATTTTTTTATCCAGATACCAGCTGTCATTATACAATCTATACACATATACCGACCCTGCATTATTTAGGGTATTATTCCCGCTGCTGTCTTCGTCCTCGAAAGGCAAACCAATGGCAGCATATTTTAGTCCTGCATCAACAGAATAACCGAACCGGTCGCCGGCAGTTCGATCGGGAGATACTATTTTCTGTTTGAAGACCCAGACCGACCGTTCAAGTCTATAAACATATACCGCACCGGCATCAGCAATAGAATCTGATTCATCTGCGTCGAAATCCTGATAAGAAGAAGCAATGAATAACCAATTACCTTTAACACTTAAGACCTGGCCAAAACGGTCATCAGCTTTAGGAAAAGGAGCAGTAAGACGCGACTTCATTACCCATGCATTGTTTATCCTCTCGTATATATACGCTGCACCTGTATTATTGTATAAAGGTTTACTGGTGTCCATATCACGTAAATAGGCCCCCGAAAACATCCTACCTGAATCGGTATCCAGGGAGTATCCGAAATTATCACCGGGCATGCGACCGCAAGAATTTCTCGACAACCTTTCAGGTTGTGAAACATTGACTTTCTGAATAGCCTTAAAAAACTGTGCTTCGGCATTGCTGAAAAACAAGAAGAAGAACAATGCAGGAAGAAGAACCGGAATGCGCATAATTAGAAATATGAATGTGGTATAAGATTCGAAAATAGAGGTTTGATTGAATGTATGTATTTGTTTTTATTTAGAAACAATTTAACTGCTTTATTTTCAAATGTTTATATTTAAAAGAAGACCGCAAGCGACGAACCGGAATACGATTTCAAACTTTCCTACATTTCCCCTTAAAAAAATTTTAAAATAAACTTGCGAAACCGAATAGTTGCACATATATTTGCAACCGATTAGTTTCATTAA
>CALMKH010000075.1 GCA_937867025.1 uncultured Bacteroidota bacterium
CCGCTTGGAAGGTCATTGGTAAGGTAATCGCCGCCAAACTCCCATAGCGTGGTATCCAGGTAGCCAATCTCTATCACGTCTCCCCTGAAAGTGTCTATCTGAATGCGGTCGCCTATCCTGTATGGCACACGGATGATGATATACATCCAGCCGATAAACGACGAAATGGGCGTTTGTAGTGCAAAGCCGAGTATAAGCGAAAACAGTCCCAGGGAAACTGCTGCCGCATACCAGTTGGTGAACAGGAAAGACACCAGGATAAATCCTACGGCAATCAGGCTCACAAGATGCGTCAGCCTCACCAGGTTGTAACGCCGGTACCTGGAGCCCGACCGTTTCACGATGAGAATTTCTATTGTTTTGGACGCCGTGAGCACTAGCACCCCGAAGAAACCTGCCTGGGCGAGCTTTTCCACCAGATCGTCATAACGGCTGTAAATTTTTATGACATTAAAATGCAAAAGCACATACACAGCCAGGCATATCAGCAGGGCGGTGATATACGATCCCAGCCAGATGAACTGGTTTTTAGGCTGCACGGATTCGCGAATGTCCTGATCGCGCTTGATCTCCATAGTGTCACACGCAATTTAAAATCGCTCCGTCAATTATCCCCTATTCCGGTACCGAAAAATGATGAGGATCAGCAACTCCGCTTTATTTTGCAGGCGCTGCATCCAGGAACTCCTCGATAACCGGGACTACATACGGCCTGAATGCCGCATCGCCGGTCAAGGTGGTAATCTCTCCAATATATTTGCCGTGCCCGCCGGGGAAAATCGCCAGCTGGCAATGGGGTATTAATTTACACATGGCGGCCATATGCTCTGTGCTGGCAACATCGGCGTCACCATTCATCAGCAATACCGGGGCTTTCACCGAGCTGATCAGCTCATCGCTAATATCCGTAAACTCTGCCATGCGTTTTGCGCATTTGTCGTGCATGACCTGCAGCCGTTCGGGATCGGGAGCTACTTTGCGGTATTCATCCTTATACTGCGCAGGCATATGCTCAATGCGCGCCTGGTTCATAAACTCCCAGAACTGCGGGGAAGCGCCCGACCGTTTAAAAAGAGCCGAAGCAGCAATGACCCTATTCACCATGTCAGGGTGCCTTATGGCAAGCTGCAGGGCGGTAGTTCCGCCGTTACTGAAACCGAACACATCGACCTTCCCGATTTTCAGCTCTTTCAGCAAAGCCGCGACATCATCAGCATCCTGCTCGAATGTAAACCCCGCATCCCTGTCGCTGCTATGACCATGACCCTGCAACTCCACGGCTATCAGCTGCCTGTTTTCAGCCAGTGCGGGAATAATGCGCCCGAACGTCGTATGAATGGTTGAACCTCCTCCGTGAAGCAGGACAAGAGGCTTGCCTTTTCCATATATCTCGTAATACATCCTTATGCCGTTCACCTGGGTGTAATGGGATGCATGCTCTGCTACTGTGTCTTGCCGGTTCATAGTGTTGTTCTCTGACTGATTCTGGGCATTGTCATTGCACGCCATAAACATCCACAAGGCACCTATGGCTGAGACAATCTGTAAGTTCATGCTGCAATAATACATGTACGGAGGTTATTTTCCGAAAACAAGATGTTTCGGGAGGCTGATACTTTACCGTTTTATAGCCTGATAATGAGCAAAATAACACCTTTATCAAGGAACTAATTTGCAAATCTCCCTTAAATATCGTAATATTGCAATATTAAAATACAACGGTATGGGCGCGTCCAAAACAGATCATTTTACAGACCGGCAGAATGAGATAGCCACCCTCGCAAAAGCGATCGGACATCCTGCACGGGTGGCCATCATCGAATACCTGTTAAAAACAGACAAGTGCATCTGCGGCGATATCGTGAACGAATTGCCCCTGGCACAGGCCACCGTGTCACAACACCTGAAAGAGCTTAAACAGGCCGGCTTCATTAAAGGCAATACAGAAGGCAATGCCATATGTTATTGCATCAATGAAAAGACTATTGAAACCCTTCAGAATTACTTCGGAAACATCTTTACAAAACTCGAAAAGAAAAACAATTACTGTTAAATATCATGAACTGGAATACATTTATCACCCGATTACAACAAGCCCCTGAAGCGAAATTGCAATTTCAATACGCGGATAATTCACGGGTCAACCCGAACTATCATATTACAGAACTGAAACTGGCCAATATCACCTCGGTGGATTGCGGAGGCAGGCTGGATGCATGGCCTGAACTGGTCGTACAAATATGGGAGCCTGAAACCGTAACCGGCGAAGGACCTATGGAAGTGAAAAAAGCGCTTAAAATCATGGATATTGTCGAAGGAAAGATGAGCATCCCGCCAGCCGCCCGGGTGAAAATCGAATACGGAAACGCAGGTTTCCCTACCCGCCAGATGCCGGTAGAATCCATTGAGATGGCAGGAGGCGAACTTATAGTTCACCTGGTGCCTGACACAACGCAATGCAAAGCAGGCGACGTATGCGGAAAACCGAAAATTAAATTATCTGAACTATCACCATCAACTGCGGCTTGCTGCAACCCTGAAACCGGCTGCTGTTAAACATGACTATGAAACGTATACTGGTACTTTGCACAGGCAACAGCTGCAGAAGTCAGATCGCTGAAGGCTACCTGAAACATTTTGCAGGCGACAGGGCTGAAGTTTTCAGCGCAGGAATTGAAACCCACGGTGTCAATCCCCGGGCGATACGCATAATGAAGGAAGACGGGATAGATATCTCCCATCACACATCGAATCATATAGACGAATACCGCGATATGAGTTTTGATTATGTGATCACTGTCTGCGACCACGCCAGGGAACACTGCCCTTACTTTCCCTCGGAAGCTGAAACATTCCATCATAATTTTCCCGACCCTGCCAGGGCCACGGGTTCTGAAGAAGACATTATGGAAGCATTCAGAATCACCCGTGAACTGATCAAAACATATTGCAAACAGTTCGTTGCAGACCATATATGAAGCGATACGTTGCAGAAGTCATAGGAACATTCGCCATTGTTTTTTGCGGCACAGGCGCCATTATCATCAACCAGGAAATGGACGGCGCCATCACCCATGCAGGTATTGCCATCACCTTTGGCCTGGTGGTCATGACGATGATATATGCTTTGGGTGATATCTCCGGCGCCCACTTCAATCCTGCAGTTTCCCTCGGTTTTGTCATTGCCGGCAAGTTCCCGTTAAAGGAATTGCCTTTTTATGTCATCAGCCAGGTAGCCGGCGCATTGCTGGCAAGCGTCATGCTGAAGATCATGTTTCCGGACAACCTGTTATTGGGTTCCACCATACCGTCCGGCTCCGGCATGCAATCCTTTGTCATGGAAACCATCCTGACTTTTTTCCTGATGCTTGTTATTTTAAGCGTGGCCTACGGTTCAAAGGAACGGGGCATGCTGGCAGGACTGGCCATCGGTGGGGTGGTGCTGCTCGAAGCCATGTTTGCCGGACCTGTAAGCGGCGCATCCATGAACCCCGCCCGCTCACTCGCGCCTGCCATGGTGTCGGGTCAGGCTGATCACGTGTGGATATACCTTACAGCACCATTCCTCGGAGCAATACTGGCCGTCGGGGTATGGACCTTTTTGACAAGACAAAACACTAAGAACACATGATAAGACCTGTAAAAACCTCCGATATCGCTGAGATCTGCGACATTTACAATCACTATGTGCTCACGTCCACCATCACATTCGAGGAAACTGCCGTCAGTGTGGAAGACATGAGCGACCGTGTGGCTGACATAAGCGCCAAATACCCGTGGCTGGTGTATGAACATGAAGGCAAAGTGGCCGGATATGCCTATGCCGGCCCGTGGAAATCGCGCTGCGCCTACAGGCATTCCGTGGAAAGCACTATCTACCTCCGGCATGACATGCTGGGCCAGGGTATGGGCTTTAAGCTGTACGGAGCATTGATAGAAGAGCTGGGGAAAACGGATACACATGGTGTTATTGGCGGGGTGGCGCTGCCTAATGAAGGCAGCATCGCTCTTCATAAAAAACTTGGATTTGAACAGGTGGCGCACTTTAAGGAAGTGGGGTATAAATTCGACACCTGGATCGATGTGACGTATTGGGAGATGATATTGACGTAGAAGCGGTCTCATAAGCCCGGTTACGACATTATTTATTAAATGATTAATGGACTTATTTGCTCACAGATAAACATTTTTGCCTAGAGATGATTA
>CALMKH010000076.1 GCA_937867025.1 uncultured Bacteroidota bacterium
ACCCCGATATAGACACCAACGAGCTCAACAACCCCGAATCCGGCGATCCCGAACGCGGCGTAGGCGCGGGGAGATAGTTGGAAAACTTTATCAGCTATTAACCAGATATGTAATTTTTCCAGCCAATTACTCAATAACAATAACCATACCGCTAAGCAGGTTATATTCCTTATATCCGGGCATATCTTTCCTGAATTCAGCCATGAACAGGTACATGCCAAGCGGTACAAGATCATTTTTGTATTCACCATTCCAAACAGCAGTATAATCATCGCTTTGGAATACTATTTCCCCCCAGCGGTCAAATATTTTCAATTTATATTCCACCAGAGGGCATTCGGTGACAATAAAAAAATTATCATTTTTCCCGTCTTTGTTGCTTGGCGAAAATGCTTCAGGAACCCAGACATTGCAAGAGCATGCAGAATCAATGACTTTAAAAGCGGCTACGCTGTCTCCGCATTCGGTGCGCGCCCTTATCCAGTAATTGCCGGGTTTTGAGAACAGTTTCTCAATGCCGGTAGTGCTGTCGTACCACATGTAGGAATGTCCGGTTATTTGTCCTATTTTTAGTGAATATCTCAATCCTTCACATTTAACGATATCCTCTACATGGATCTCAGGTAAAATGCCCTGCGTCGTATTTACGGAATCGTAGAATGAGCAGTTGAACTGATCCGTAATACGAAGCGTATACTTTCCGGGTGTTTTGGTCTTAATGGTTTGAGCGGATGCGCCGGTATTCCAAGTGTATGATGCTCCGGGATATTGAAGCGAAGGGGTCAGCACAACCGAATCTTTGCATATCCGTACATCAGCACCCAGATTGAATACCGGTAAAGGTTTTTCTTCCACATATATAGTATCACGGTGATAGCATCCTCCGAGTTCCGTCCTGAGCCAGTAGATGCCTGTCTGTGTAACCGTTATGGAAGGCGAGTTGCTGCCGGTGCTCCACAAGTAGGATGCCGGGGTAGGAGCAGTCAAATCGAACGGGTTACCTTTACAATAGAAGGTGTCCGGACCAAGTTCGAAAAACGGCACGGGTTTCATGGTTATCTGCACTGTATCCCTGGCTATGCACCTGTTGGTAACCTGCCCCCAGTATATACCGGCATCTTTGACATATATGGATTGGGTGGTTTCTGTAGTGCTCCACAGGTATTTCCCAATAGCGGGAATATTCAGTAGTACGCTGTCAGTATTGCAGATGCTTGTATCATTCCTGATGAATAAGGTTTCAGGTTTATAACCGATCTTTACCGTGTCGGAATTCATGCAGCCATATTCATCCGTCACGTTTACAATATAATCGATGTCGGCACTCACTATAGCCTCAGGGTCCGCTCTTAAAGCATCGTTAAGTCCGCTGACCGGCGACCATGAGAAGATGTTTCTTCCCAATGCTACTTCTCCCAACTGCAGAGTATCTTTACGGCATACCAGGGTGTCTTTTCCCGCATACGCCATGGGTAGGGCATGAACCAGCAGTTCCATCTGCTGCGTGTCTGTGGAACACATATCCGCCAGAATAAGGGAAACAGTTTGTTTACCGGATGAATTGAAGATTACTCCAGGAGGATTTTGTCCCACATATGATGCAATATTTGCACCAGTGAATACCCATTTGAAGTAAATGCTGCTGGGTTCGAAAGTGGACATATTGGTGAAATAGATCGTATCGCCTTTACACAGTTCAGGTTTGTTCATTGCAAACCGGGCAACACTTTTGCAGCAGGTGATATCGACATTGACCTTCAGGTCGGCCTGTGCCTTTTTACCTTTGCTATCTGTAATTTCAACAGTGTACAGAGTTGTTGACTTAGGTGAGAAATACGGTTGCGCCATTGTGGCGTCATTTACGCCGGTGTTGGGTGTCCATTTGTATGTATAAGGAGGTACGCCACAGCCTGTTACGGGTACCGCTACAGTAATGCTGTCGCCGATGCATATTTGCGGTTCTGACGGCATCATCACTACTTTAAAGACGTTGGTTGATTGGAAGGTTTTCTGCACTGTATCCGCGCACATCGCATTTCCCTTAGTGGATTTCACGATCAGGCGAACGTTATAACCGGCAGCAATCTTACTATATGCATGCCTGGCCGTACTGCTGCCCGACCACACGGCTCCGTCACCGAAATCCCAAAACCAGCCATCAATCGTGTAACCGTTTGAATCAATTGATTTACTGATAAACAATGCCGTATCACCGGCGCACGGGAAATTGAAGCTGAAGTCGGTATTCAGTTTGCATTTTTTGGGAGGTGATTGAACGACAGTTTTACAACTAAAGCTCGTATTGTAGTTTTTACTAGCTGCATTGTGATTTGGGGTTGCTGTATTGGTAAAATTCTTGGAAGCAAAGGTTTGGTTGGATGTTGTCACGGTAAAGTTAGTGATATTTATAGGAATGGCCGATGTGGCACAAGGATTATTCAATTGGCAGTTTGTCCTTCCTATAAGAATTTCATTACTCGATGTGTATTGTGTTCCTACATAATATACACCACCGTCTTTATTTGGGAATAATTCAGGAAACATAATATCTCCTGCAGCGGAAATTTGCCTGGAACTGAGAAGATTTCCGCTAGAATCAAGATAATACATTAAACCTGAAGTTTTTCCATTCGATAGAACGTAATCATTTAGCAATAATTTATTATTTAGTATACTTATCTTTGGCCATATTTGTGAGGTTCCTGACATGATTTCTTTGCTCCATATAACATTGCCGTTTACATTCATTTTGGTAAGGATCGTTCTTGTGCCACCAGGCGGGTAATGACGTCCTACAAGGTAAAAGGTCAGTTTGTCCCAGGCAACAATTGAAGTGTATTCCCAGTTATTATTCGTAGTGTTGACATGTAGCTTCGAAAATTTAATTGCACCATTGGAGTCCAATTTCATGACGTGAGCATGAATGCGTGAAGTAGTGGAAAATCCGGCAATATACAGGTTGCCGGAATCGTCTGGCATCAGAGTATATGGCCTGTCTTGGTCTGTTACACCGAATTGTTTTGCATACCGGACATTGCCGAGCGTATCCAGCTTGTATACTGTATAGTCGGTACTCCCAAACCCTCCGTATGTGGAATGACCTGTGAAGTATACAAAGTCCTGGTTCCTTGACAGCGCAGTTTTGAAAATAAATTCATTAGTACTTCCATGGTAATATTTTTTCCACTTTATTATACCGCTCTTGTTGAATTTAATCATTACTGCCGCCCTTCCTGATACATCTGAATTTGTATATCCCCCGCAATAAATATTTTCATTGTTGTCAACAGTAAGAGTATAGAATCCATCTTCGTTTCCACCTCCTACGGTTTGCATCCACAGGAAGCGCCCGGAGCTAGTTACTTTTGCAAGAAATGCATCATAGTTTCCTACTGACCCTGAAGTTGTACGGCCGGCAATATAAATTATGCTGTCATGTACAACTTCGATATCCCATCCCTGGTCATTCCCGTTTCCACCGAATGTAAACTGGAATCTGTAAGCGCTGTCACATACATTAGCCCCGGTCGGATCTACTTTTATTATGGCTGAATCACTTACGGTGCCGGAACAGCTTCCCGATTGGATTGACAAAGGTTTATAAACTACCGAGGAATCCGGAATCTTTAATATGAAATATGGATTGCTCATTATATTTTTCACCGTGTCTTTCTTTTTGCCATCGGTATATATAAGTGTCCAGGGTGCCCAACCGGTAAAGTCAGCCTTGATTGTCCCATACTCACCCTTTAATATATTCTGATTCCCTGAGAATTTTACAGTCGGTTTTCCTACTTTCACATAACTTAATGCATCCATAGTGTCTGCACCCGCGCTGTTCATAGCTATCAGTTTGACCTTATAGACCCCGGGCGTATTGTATCGGATAACAGGATTTTTTAAAGAAGAAATGCTGGGTGTTCCGCCTTCGAAATTCCATTCCCAGGATGTTGCTGACGGTAGAGACTGGTCGTAATACTTCATCGTATCACCGGTGCACACATTTCGTTTTGACGATGTGAACATGGCGATCACCGGCTTAACACATTTGAGTGCATTATAGGCATTGATGCGACCAGCGCCTATTTTACTAATGTAACCGGTGTTCTGATTGTTAATATTATCACAGGCGCTTTTCAGGCAACTTTCCACATCATCATTGCTGATATAGGGATTCTTGCTGATCATCAGCGCGCATAGCCCCGCTACCAGCGGGCAGGCCATAGAAGTGCCGGTCTTATATCCATAAGTATTGCCTGGAAGTGTACTGTAAATGTTCGAGCCTGGAGCCATTACATCCACCCAGGTGCCATAATTCGATGACCAGTGCTTGGCATCGTTGTTATCAGTATTTCCTACCGCAATAACATGATTGTAAGCTGCCGGATAAGCTTTTGCATCCGTATTGTCATTGGCAGCCGCAGCCACGCAGACAATATTATTGCTGTGCGCTACATCAAACAGAGTTTGGAATGTTCTTGAATAACCATACCCACCCCAGCTCATGCTGATAACCCTTGCTTTATTTTCTATGGCATATTCAACGCCAGAATAAGCATTATATATAGTTCCCTGACCATTACGTCCGCATTTGACAGGCATTATTTTCACATTAAAACCAATTCCTGAAATCCCTGTGCCGTTATCCGTGCGTGCGCCTATAGTGCCAGCGCAGTGAGTTCCATGCGTCAGGTTGTTCGCTGGGGTAACATGCGGAATATTGTCGTTGTCGGCTACATCCCAACCGAAAAAATCGTCTACGAAACCATTCCCATCGTCATCAATGGCATTACCTTTTATTTCATTGATATTATGCCAAAGTGCGGGTTGAAGATCCGGATGACTTGTATCCATTCCATCATCGACCAAGGCAACTACAATACCTTTCCCCCCTTTTTCTATATCCCAAGCCTGAGTGGCGCTGATCTTGTTCAGGTTCCACATTACTGTTCCATTGTAATCATTAGGAGTGTAAAATAGTTTATATTCCGGGACAAGCTCAAGGTATTCAATTCCTTTCAGAGATTGAATTTTTTTCAGGGTTTCCGATCGTGTATTGTCCGGAATATCAACCACATAAATTCTATCAAGTCCTTGTTCCCTTAATGACTGAAATGCTTTTTTACTGCTGACTTTATAGCTTCCGCCTTCGTTTTTTACAATACGCTCAAGTTCTTTAAACAAGATATTAATATCAGTATTCTGCTGTATTTTTATAAAATACTCTTTGGCAAACATTTGGTATTCAGAGGAAAACAGTATTGCTGATAATAAGAATACTCTAAGGAAAGGTTTCATGTAAAGTAAGTTTTGTTGTGAACAAATATATTAAAAACTTTAACGATTTAAATAAAACTTTAAAAACAGACTATGCTGTTAATTTTAGAGAAACATATAAAAAAAAGACCTTAAATTCACTTAAGGTCTTTTTTTATAGTTATTTACGAATGATTATTTTTCTTTCTCGCCTTTTAC
>CALMKH010000077.1 GCA_937867025.1 uncultured Bacteroidota bacterium
GACTGCAGGCTCTGGACCAGGTGCGTGGTTCTGGAGATGAGTGAATCTTCCGTTCTGAGCGAGGGCCAGGCTGAAAAATTCGGAATACGCAAGCATGTCTCAAAGAAGGTGATTTATAACCAGAGCGACGGAAGTTTCATCCGCTGGGAAGATGATCCGGGCGACGAAGGAAGATCCTGGTTCCCCGGATACGCCATCAACCTGGAAACCGGTGAGAGGCTCAATATCATGTTCGGTGAGGATTCATACCTGCCAGCCATTGAGAACGGGAATGACATGATCTGGAATCCTACTGGCAAGTACAGCGACGGCACATACTGGTATTTCGGCGGCAAGCACAATATCTATATCATGGGAAGCTATGTGGGCATGTCTTCAAGGATTTACAAAGGCCCTATCTATGATGAAGGCAATGAGTACAAAACTCTTCTTGCCGGAACCCCAAGCCAGACCGATAAAAGGAAAGTGTTCTCCCAGGCGATGTGGGTGATCCCTGCCATGGCAGCTCCCGGCTTTACCATCAAGGACGGTGTGCCTCCGACCGATGTGAGCATCACGCTGCAGATGCGCAAGCCTTATACGAAGAGCGTTCCGGGGGGCGACAGCACCACCCTGCCAAGGTATACATTCTCTACCGAAAGCATACATAACAATGTCAATGCTGAGACCGGCAAGAAGTCTGTTAACATGATCAATGTCGTGCCTAACCCTTACTATGCTACTTCAGGCTATGAGTCAAGTTCAATCGACACAAGGGTGAAGATCACCAACCTGCCTACAAAAGCAACTATCTCCATCTATACCCTGAATGGTACCCTGG
Organism: uncultured Bacteroidota bacterium; assembly: GCA_937867025.1. Lineage (GTDB taxonomy): Bacteria > Bacteroidota > Bacteroidia > NS11-12g > UBA955 > JABMMZ01. Next base: position 821 of record CALMKH010000077.1, read on the forward strand.
TGAGAAGGATTGAAAAAGACGACCAGGAGACATTTGTGGACTGGGATCTGAAAAATAACAGCAAAGTGCCTATTGCCAGCGGTTTCTACATTATCCATGTCGATTGCGGTGACCTGGGTGAAAAGATACTTAAGTGGTATGGTGTGATGCGTCAGTTGGATCTGGATACTTATTAAAAATTGTTTGAAAAATCAGTATGAATAGAATATATATATTAACATTGACCTTGGTCTGCTCGGTGTCTCTTAGTGCCCAACAGATCACCGGTCCGGCGAGGGCAGGACAATACGGGTTTACCCAATTGTTGGTGAACGGGTGGGCTCAATCCAGCGGAATGGGTAATGCCAACTCAGCGGGTGTTTCAGGAGTTGAAGCTTTTTACCTGAATATAGCCGGGCTCGGAAAGATTAATGGAACGGAACTGGCTTTCAGCAGGTCTTCATGGCTTGGCGGAACCGGGATAAACATCAATACGTTCGGCTTCGGCCAGAAGGTGGGTGAAGGGGTGCTTGGACTGAGCATCATGTCCTTCTCACTGGGCCAGATACCGATTACAACCACCGACCAGCCTGATGGGGGAATTGGTACCTACAAACCCTCTATCAGCAATATCGGCCTGGCATATGCCTATAACTTCTCTGAAAAGATTTCTGCAGGTATCAATGTCAAGCTTGTCAGCGAATCAACGCCTGATGTAAGGGTGGGAGCCATGGCTTTCGATGCAGGTTTGCAATATGCCGACCTCCTGACAAAGAAACCTGTCAAATATCAGAATCCGGCCAACAATCCCGCTGCCTACAGGGGCAGCGATATCAGGTTCGGTGTCAGCATCAAGAACCTGGGAACCGATGCAAAGTATGCAGGAGACGGACTCGCCTTCAAATCAACAGGGGACAAATCTCACACTGTCACCACTTCACAGCGTTCCGACAAAACCCCGCTGCCTTCCCTGATCAACATCGGTGTAGGATACGATTTCAGGCTCGACCAGGAGAAGGATGTATACTGGCACAGGCTTACCACTGCCATGAATTTCACCAGCAATACTGCTGCCAGCAACCAGACAAGCCTGGGCCTGGAGTACAGTTACAAGGAAATACTGATGATCAGGACAGGGTACAATTACGAAAAAGGCGGACTGAAATTTGAAACCCGTAACAATGCCTACACCGGCTGGAATATGGGCGCTACCGTTCAGGTGCCTTTCGTAAAAAAAGCAAAGCCTGACGATGAGAATCAGGAAGACCGCAGAACCATACTGGGAGTGGATTACTCCTTCAGGCAAACCAGGCCTTTCACCGGTACACATACTTTTGGCGTAAGAATTAGTATCAATTAATATATTTTTATATAACTTTGCACAAGTGCTTTCAATTTAGAGAGCACTTGTTTTTTTTTAAACCAACTAACTGCTATGAGTGATATCGTTTATTTAACAAAGGAAGGTTATGAAAACCTGAAAAAGGAGATCGAACAATTGCAAAAGGTACAAAGACCTGCTATCAGCGCCCAGATTGCTGAGGCAAGGGATAAAGGTGATTTGTCGGAAAATGCGGAATATGATGCGGCTAAGGAAGCGCAGGGCCTTTTGGAGGCCAAAATTGCGAAACTTACGGAAATGTTCGCTAATGCCAGGATCATAGACGAAACAAAGCTGGATGTCACCAAAGTCAACCTGCTCAGCAAGGTCATTGTCAAGAATCTGAATGCCAACCGAGAAATGGAATATATGATCGTTTCTGAAAAGGAAGCGGATATGAAACTCGGTAAAATATCCAGCAAATCAGCTATCGGTGCCGGCCTTATAGGCAAAACCAAAGGCGATATTGTGGAGATCACAGTTCCTGCCGGCGTTGTTAAACTGGAAATTCTTTCTATCTCCCTTTAATATATGTCCACTATTTTCGCCAGGATAATCAATGGAGAAATACCGTGTTACAAGGTAGCTGAAACAGATGAATTCCTTGCTTTTCTGGATGTCAGCCCGGTAGCCAAAGGCCATACCCTGGTCATTCCTAAAAAGGAGACTGACTACATATTTGATATGGAAGATAAGGAACTTGCAGATTTTCACCTTTTTGCAAAAAAAATAGCAAAGGCGCTCAAGCAGGCTGTTCCATGCAGAAAGGTAGGAATGGCCGTAGTTGGTCTCGAAGTGCCTCATGCCCATATACACTTAATACCGATGAATCATATAGGCGATATGAACTTTACCTCCGAACGCCTGAAATTGAGTCCTGAAGACTTTGCCGGCATCGCGGGTTCCATATCCTCGTTTTTGTAGCCATATCCCCCTGTTTCCGCTAGTTTATCCTTTTATTCCATGAATCAGTAGAAACATGCTTTAAAGGTGTAACAAAAAATCTATAAATTGCGTTATACTGCACAACCGCATGAAAATATTCCGCCTGATATGTAGTTTGTTTTTTTGTTCCTGGACAGTAAACGCAAGCGCCCAGTTCTACCATGTATCAGGCAAGGTAACGAATTCCGCTCTTGAACCTATTGCCTTTGTCAATGTATCGGTGCTGGATAATGCCGCTCTTAATACCTCGACGGATATCAAAGGCAATTATCGGCTTCAGATCACGGAAGGGTCCTATGTGCTGGTGTTCACCATGGAGGGCTTTAAAACGCTTAAATTGCCGGTTACGATCAGCCAGGGCGATGTAATCCAGAATGTTATCCTGGAACTCGAGGAAACGGAATTCAGGGGTGCGGTGGTCGTCGGCAAAAAGGTGGACAGGTCGGTAGAGATTATTAAATATGCCATACAGAATAAATATAAATATATGTATTCCGATCCCTATACCATCGATGCATATATTAAGGCCACCCAGTCGGAAGAAAACAAGCCAAAGAAAAAGGACACAATAAAACAGGAAGCCCAACTGAACATGGCGGAAGTGTACCTCACCCTGCATCATGCGCCGCCTGACAAGATCAAGGAAGAACGGACCGGCGTCACCATCAGGGGCTCTAAAGAAGACCTGTTTTACCTGACTCATACCGACGGGGATTTCAATTTTTACAAGAACCTCGTGGAAATACCTGCTCTCAGTGAATCTCCTGTTTTATCACCAATCAGCAACAGCGGGGTAATAGCTTATAAATATAAGATGGTAAAGGTATTTCGTGAAAACGGAATAAAATATTACCGTATCAGGGTGCAGCCAGGGGTGCTGGGAAATGCCCTGGTAACGGGCGAGATCGTGATAAGGGATAGTTTATGGAGCATACATTCGCTCACGCTGAGTTTCCCGAAATACCATATGGCGGAATACGATTTTTTTGAGGTAAGCCAGGAGTATGAAATGAACGATTCCCAATACCTGCTTAAAAAACAGGAGTTCATTTACAGGGCCAGGTACGGGAAATCAAAAAGCAGCGGACGCACCGTTGTTTATTATAGCAATTACGTGCCGAAAAAAGTATTCAAAAAGCGGTTTTTCAATACGGAGGTCAGCAGCACCGAACAAATGGCTTACGAGCGTGACAGCAGCTTCTGGAACACTATCCGAAAGGAGCCTTTCACCAGGGAAGAGCTGAACTTTATCAGGAAGAATGATAGTTTTCTGGCCCTGAAATCGCAGAAACACTGGCAGGATTCGGTTGACAGGGAATACAACCGCATTACATACAAAAAACTTTTATTCACCGGACAAGGTAATTATAAACGTGACAATGAAAGGGAATGGTCGTTCAAGCCGCTTATTTTTGCGTATCTTCCTGTGTATATTGCAGGGCCGAGGATAGATTACTGGGTATATTATGAAAAGACCAACAAGAACAAGCGGTCTTTCAATATATTCCAGAGGGTGAACTACGGCCTGATGAATAAGGATTTGAAGGGAACAACCACGGTATCGAAACTTTATAACCCATTCACCAGGGGATTTGTGACCGCCACGGTAGGCAGCGATTTCGGGATCATTAACCCGTATGAAGCATGGATCACGGTTTTTTCACGAAAGAATTTTTATGTCCAGGATTTTGCTTCCATTTTTCACCGCAGGGAACTGATCAATGGCCTTTTTCTGGGGACAGGTCTGGAGTATTCCAACCGCCATTCCATCAATGATTACATTTTCGATAAACGGGCCGATAGCACCAATTTTTATCCGGAGGGCAACACACCGGTAGATTTCGAGCCTTACATGGCCTTATATGCATACGGATACCTGTCTTATACTCCGTTCCAGAAATACATACGCGAGCCTTACCAGAAGTTGATTCTGGGTTCTAAATGGCCGGAATTCATTGTGCGGTACAGGAAAGGATTGAACATCCTGGGAAGTACGGTCAATTTTGATTACCTTGAATATGGCATTGAACAGGAATTTAAGCTCGGGCTGGCGGGCATCAGCAAATACAGGGTTGCCTCAGGTGCATTTACCAACACGAATGATCTCAGGCTGGTAGATTATAAGTTCCAAAGGCGGGCAGGACCTATATTCTTTTCAAATCCCCTGTATTCTTTCCAGGGGATCGACAGCACTTACAGTACGATAAAACGGTTTTATGAAGGGCATTACCTTCACAGGTTCAACGGTGCACTGCTCAATAAGATCCCTCTGATAAAGAAGCTCAACCTTATAGAATGCGCTGGCGGGGGGCTGCTTTACACGCACGAAAGAAATATGCGGTATATCGAAGCATTCGTGGGACTGGAGAAGATAGTGAGGTTCTGGAAGGAGCGCATCAAGGTCGGCTTGTTCTATGTGGTGTCGGAAAGTAATGTGTCAGCCATACGGCCGCAGCTGAAATTCACTATAGAAGTGTATGACAAGGTAAGAAACAAGTGGGGATATTAAGGTATCTGTCGCCTGGCCTGGCAGCCTAGAATTCAAAGCACTTTTGTTTGCCATTAATCCTGTTCCTCGGTCGGTTGCCCCTTCCAAACCCGTTTTGCGGCTTGGCTCCAAGTGTATAATTGTAGGAGAATGAAAAGAAAAAATAGGAATCATTGTCCTTAGGGTCACCCCTGATGGCACCGGGTTCGCTGAAACCCGGGATATCCGAGATATTCCTGTCAGCAAGTGCGGCTGCATCAGGCCCTTTTGCAGCTATGAGCAATGCAGGGTCGACGTAGCGGGTGCTTACATCATCAATATAATCGGTCTTTGTTTTCCTGGAATTGACCTCTATGGTAAAATATGATCTCTTGTTAATAATGAATTTATAGCCGAAACCGAGCGGGTAACACACGGAATTCAGGTCGTAAGGTTTTTTTCCCGCGACGGCGTACTGGCCCTCGGTACCGTAGTCCCTGAGGGTGTACACTTTTCCGTTCATGCGGGTTTTCGGATTAAACGTGAAGTATCCTATTCCCCCGAAAACATAAAAAATGGTTTTCTGACTTCTTGTGCGGTACACACTGATCTCCATAACCGCATCAGCTTCAAGGATATTGCTGAAAAAATTCAGGTTTCTTCCATGCCGTTCCCTGTTCCTGGTGTATTTGTCATTACCTGAAACGCGGGCATACCAGAGATTGGTCCTGAAAGCAAAGGTCCGGTTAAACCGGATACGTACTCCCGCAGTTAAAGCATACCGGGTGGAGAGTATATCCAAATCCTGAAGGTCGTTCGTTCCGAGGGACGGTTTACCTCCCAGATCGCCCAGAAAATGACTGGTTGAGCCTCCAAAAATAAGATCCACTCCTTGGCCCCGCGCATTGACGGAAATTAAGATAAACAGTAAAATGATGATTTTCAGATATATACTCTTCATGATTGTTGATTTCTTACGGCACTGATTATTAGCTGATTAAAATGAGTGTAATTACCTACTAAGTATATTAACTCATTAATTAATAACATCTTATACACAAATATACGAAACGGATTAAAAAAATACAGGTCAATCTGAAAATATGTTTTAAATATTTTCAATGATTTGGAAATCATTAGATTAAAATTGTTTTACACACAATCGAGGCTAAATATTCAATGTGAAATACTCGTTTTTCTGCTGATAATTGACTTTTACAATGTCAAAATGCACCAGCTTAGCCAAACTGTAAATGATGCGGTTTTTTTTGATTTTCAAATGGTCGATTAAATCGTGAACTGTGAGGCTGGTATTGGATTTCAACTCATTCAGTATCTCTGACTCGAGATAGCTGTAAGTAGAAATACCCAGGTTGGTTTTGTTTTGTTTTTTAAGTACCTGGAAAATCACCGGGCTCGCCTGAAGGCTCTTGTCATTCACACGGTGATAAACCCACCACCGGCCGTCTTCGTTCTTGGCATAGTAGGGTTTATTTGCACCCGGCTCTATCCGGGCTTCCAGTACGGTCTTTTTGTCTATAATATGCTCAGCCACCCGCACGTCTATTTTGGGCTGGCAGTAAAAATTGCCGGCGAGTTCAAGCATATATTTTTCATCTTCGGACTTTATGCCGCATATCGTGCCGTTGTCACGGACACCTATCAGCAGGGTTCCTCCGCGGTGGTTGGCAAAAGCTACAATGGTTTTTGCGATTTTTGAAGCATCGGAAATAGTCTGTTTGAAATCCAATGTGTCACTTTCTCCCAATGCTATCATTCTTTGAATTTTGTGCAGCATTTTCATGATTTGTGTCGTTAAGCTCCCCTTGGGCCCTCTAGCGCAAAATGCCTGCCACAATTCCACTAATGCCTTAAAGCACAAAAAAAATGAGGTTTTACTAACGTAAATCAGGCATTTTTTCAGGGTATTGGGGGTTTTGTTCAGACATCATCGTTAAACTGGTTCAGGACTCCTCAGAAATGTATGCAAGATAGCTCATCTTGTCAAAATCAAAAACTTCGTTCGCTATATCAAGCAGAACAGACGCTTTAACAGCATTGATTTTGTGAATAACTTCCTGCAGTGTTTCTACCGGATACCCCTGAACCACGTTCTTGCCGAGCAATAGCATGAGGTTCATCCTGTTCTCCTCCGAAAGGGCGATCTGCCCGTTAAACTGGGTCTTGGCATGATGAAGCTGAACTTCGCTGAGTTTGATGTGTTTCAGTTTTTTTAATTCTTTGTAAACCAGGTCGACCGACTTTTGAAGATTCTTTTTTTCCGAAGACAGGTAACAATGAAAAAGGCCTGTATCTTTAAAAGCTGTGAAGCCGCTTTCCACATTGTATGTATAGCCATGTTTCTCCCGCAGGCTGAGGTTCAGCCGTGAATTCATGCCTGGTCCGCCCAGGATATTGTTCAGCAGCAGCATCGGGAGGCGGTACGCGTGCTGATGAGGGTAGCAGATGTTGCCCAGTATGGCATGACACTGGATATGATCCGTCTTTTTTGATTCCGATTTCGGGGCGTACACTTTAAAAGACGGTCGTTTCTTTTTTGTGAATGAATAATCTTTGGTCCTGCAGTGCTTTTCAGCCCAATTCAGGATTTTTTTAAGGGGCAGGTCGGAACTGACACTTAAAACCACATTTTCGGGATGGTAAAAATCCTTGTGAAATTCAAGAAGGTGCCTGCTGCCTATCCGTTTCAGGCTTTCGGGTGTTCCGAGAATATTGGGCGCAAGGCTGTGGCCTGCAAATACCATTTCCTGGAATTCGTCAAAAATGTTTTCTTCCGGCGTGTCGAGGTACATGTTGATCTCTTCGGCAATCACTTTTTTTTCCTTTTCAAGTTCCTTCGCCGGAAAGGTCGAATTAAAGGTCAGATCCGCCAGCAGCTCAAGGGCCCTTTCAGCATACACGTTGATAACGGAGGCGTAAATGACTGTGAGTTCCTTGGTGGTAAAGGCATTCATCTCGCCGCCCACCACCTCAAGCCTGTTGATGATGTTGTAAGCCGTTCTTTTTTTAGTGCCTTTGAACAGCATATGCTCAAAACAATGCGCCGTTCCCGGCAGTTTGCCGTCGTCCCTTGATCCTGCGTGAATATTGAATCCGAGGTGTGTTACCGATGTGTTCGGGGCCTGTTTGTAAACAATTCTCAGGCCATTGTTCAGGGTATGAATGATATGATCGTCCAAATTACAGGGCTTCTAAACGTGTTAGGGTTTGATTGTATTCCGTGATGAGATTTTGCATGATGACCGAAGCTGGCAATATGTCTTTAATGCCTGCGGACACCTGGCCGATTTCCAACTCGCCTTCTTCAAGATCGCCTTCGAACATGCCTTTTTTTGCACGTCCGCGCCCTAGCAGGGCTGTCAGTTCCTCCGTACTTGCACACGCATTTTCAGCAGCTTTTACCTTTTGGTAGAATTCATTCTTTATCAGCCTTACAGGTGTTAATTGTTTGAGGGACAGTTCGGTATCACCATCCTTCAGCTCAGTTATCTTTTGTTTGAAATGCGGGTGGGCGCTGCTCTCCACACTGGCTGCGAAACGCGATCCGACCTGCACCCCGTCTGCGCCCAGAGCCATGGCAGCAGCCATCGCCATACCGCTGCCTATTCCGCCTGCGGCTATCAGGGGCAACTTGCAGGCCTGCCTGACCAGCGGTATAAGGCACATGGTGGTCGTTTCTTCCCTTCCGTTGTGACCGCCGGCTTCAAACCCTTCTGCAACAATGGCATCCACGCCCGATTCTTCACATTTCCTGGCGAACTTCGTGTTGGCTATGACATGAACAACAGTGATCCCGTGCGATTTCAGCTTTTGTGTCCAGGTCGCCGGATTCCCAGCGCTTGTAAAGACGATCTTTACGCCTTCTTCGAGTATAATTGCTACATGTTTGTCGATGTCCGGGTATAACAGGGGGAGGTTCACTCCGAAAGGCTTGTCCGTGGATTGTTTGCATTTCTGGATGTGTTCCCTCAGCACGTCAGGATACATGCTTCCTGCCCCTATGAGACCAAGGCCCCCTGAATTGCTGACGGCGGAAGCGAGTTTCCATCCGCTGCACCATATCATGCCGGCCTGCACGATAGGATATTGAATGTGGAAGAGTTCAGTGATGCGGTTCAAGGCTGCAAAACTAAAGAAAAAGGATTTAAGATTTAAGATTTAGTCTGCATGTTTGATCATCGGTTTGGTATTAAACAAGAATTTTGCCGTGCAACAGGTAATCCGTTTAGTTAAGCCATTCTGATTGTTGTGGGTTTTAGGCTGCCTGCTGTAGTTTACACTGTGCCTGATAGATATCGTATAATTAAACCTGCTTGTACGCATTGCTTTATTTTATTTTAAAGGCATTCTTGAACGCTACACGGGTCTTTAGCGTAAAGAAAGTAAATCTTCATATGGCAGTGGCGGGATGTCACATGTCAGGTTATATAACTCATTGAAAAGAAAAGCAGGTGAACATTTTTCATGCTAGGATGATAATCTACAGCACAGAATACATTCAGAAAGAATGGTATA
>CALMKH010000078.1 GCA_937867025.1 uncultured Bacteroidota bacterium
AGTGGCGTGGTAAGTAATGTTTCGATAAAGATGGGTAGTTATGTGGATGTAAGTACACCTATTGCAGAAATAGTGGACAATAGTCAACTCCATCTTGATATTTCAGTTTATGAAAAAGATCTGCCCAATACTATCAAATCTATTTGCAATAGATTGAATGAAATTCATAAAGCAGATAAAAGAAAACACAGTGATTCAATTCATGGAATGTATAGAATAGGTACCGATCTTAATCATATTTTTTATACTATTGTCGAAAAGAAATTAAAAACTGAAGACATAGATGATCGTTGTCTATACCTGACATTTTTTAAAAACACCATGTGTAATGGAGAAGATTTTATTGCAAAGGATGGAGGCCCCACAAATGAAATAATCCTTAAATTTTGGAATAAAGAAAAAGGTTCCGTAGGTATTGAATTTTATAATCCGTATTATGATGATCCACAAGTAATAATGAAACTTAATCAGGTCAAAAGTAAAGAAAGTTTATTAAAGGCTGGTTACGATTCTACGAGCATTATTCAAAAAAAAATAATATTTGTTAACTGAGTTACTTGATTTTGAAGAAAGGAATAAAATAGGAAGTTGGTGCGAATGAGATGGCGATCATGAACATGTTTATGTTTTATAAATAAAATGAAAATGTCTACTTTTGACCCGTACTCAGACTGGGGAGCCTACACAAAATGATGGCTAGATTAATAATTGTTCTTTTCTTTTTAAAGGCTTGGGATTTAATAGGGGTAGACCTGAATATTCCACCAAAGAAAAAAAATGCTCGGCATGTGAATTATTATATTAAAAAAAAGAATAAGTTAAATTTAATTGAAAGTGAAGAAAGAAAATACGATGATTCTGGCAGAATAACGCATGTTGATATATTTAACAAAAGTAAAAAGCTGATTAAGACTAAAGATTTTATATATTCTAATGGAAATTTAAACTATTATGAAATTCTTGATGTTAATTTGAGGAAAGTGTCAAAGTTTGTAAAGTATCTGTATAATAATGATTCTTTAATCGGTGAAATTACGGTTACAAATAACCTCATGGAAGAAAACAAATATATGTTTTCAAACAATAGCGAGGTTATTTTAACATACTTTAGAGGGCATATGATTGCTAAAAAAGAAAAAATAAAGCAGGGAAATAAAACAATGATATATAGTACTGATTATCGTGGTGATACAGTCTTCTCTAAAGAAATCGAATATCATTTTAAAGATAGCATAATACGGAGATATATTAATTCTAATGGCATGGATTCTTCAATAAGTTATAAATTCCTTAAAAACGACTCACAGGAAATAAAAATTTTTTACGACGACCAGTCAATCATTAGTTATTCGAATAAAAAATATAATCAGGATGGATTAATTCTTTCTAATTATACATTTGAGAAACCTTATAATAATCAAGACTTTATAATATGTCATAAGCTATCATATGAATATTTAAAAGATGGAGAACAGGTGAATATTATTGAGGAAAAATGTTTGAATTAGGTAGATTCATTTTTATTAAAGGAACTAAACCTGAACTAACCTGTAATGCTCATGAAAATGTATCGGTCCTCGTATGCTTGATGATGAGACAAACAAACCAATTTTAGTACCAATAGAATGAAAACAATTTTAGTTTCCGCATTATACTTCTTGCTATTATCTAATAGCTCTTTGAGCATCCGCGTAAAGGGAAAGGGATACGAAGGGTATATTTTCGATTCTTCGTATAATATAGGCTTTACATTTCCTTCTCAAAAGACAAGATATACTTTAACTCCTGAAAATGTAAGTCAAGTTGAAAAGATTATTACGGAAAAAATTAAAACTTTAAATAAGGAAAGGATAAATCAGGGAAACGAATGCCCAATTATAGATAAAAATCTCAGAAAGTACAAAAGACAATATGTCGGTTTTACTAATATAAAAGAGGAAGTTGTTGTTTGGGCCAACTTTGTTTGGAAGAATAGCCATAAAGATCAATTAGATAAAGAGATTATTTACGGAAGTGATGGATGCAGTCATTTTTGGAATGTTAAGGTTAATATTACAACACAAGAACTGTTTGATTTGCAAATTAATGGTCGAGCATAGAACGAAAGAAACAAATCAGACTCGAAATTTTGAAATGTAAGGACAAAAAAGTAATAGGGTTAAGCACATCAACAATTTACCTAATTAAGTAGGGACAATGGAATATCCATAGAAATGAATATTAACTTAATCATGATGAATTGTATTATAAACAAAAAAGAAACATTAAAACAGATAAAGAATGAAAAGTTAATTATTCCTAATAAAATATTTTCTTTGTATATAATGCTGAGATTTGCTAGTATAGATTAAGTATGTTGAATCATAAAATCGTAAATCCCTAAAGTGTAATTCCGCAGTGTCACCATCCAAGTTTAAGTCATTAGGATACCGGAATATTCCACGATACTCGGAGCGCATATTAATATTAATCTCATTATTAGTTCCATTATTAGTCAGGTCAATAAAATCAGAATATTGGTAATTTTTATTCTTCTTGTACAAATATTGATATTCAACAAAGAAACTATCATACATATTATTAATAATTCTGAATTTGTTAATTCCCATTCTAGCCCGCGAGGTATAAACAGACAATGTGTCCTTGCCTTTCATTAAATTGATGACGAAGAATCTGGGATCAAAAAGGGTAATATTCAGAATAATATCCATACTGTCATTTAGAGTATTATTAAATGATGCTTTATGATCTAATTTTATGCTCGGTTGGAAACGAATGGAATCATTAAAAATCAGCGTTTTATTAGATTGAGTGGCTAAATATTTAACCGTTCCATACGACATTAAAAACATAGTATCGTCTCCAGGCTTGCGAATCGAATACACATTATATATAGAATCATGTATATGTATTATAGTACTGGATTTTTCGGGGATTACTTTTTGAACAAACCAACTTTCATTATGATTTGTAGTTTTGCAGGAATGAAAAACAATCCCAATGAACAAAACTTTAGCGCTGAATTTCAAAATATTGATCCTTAAAAGAATAATCTCCATCTTGAACCTGTTTAGCTCGTATTTTTTTTTGCCATTCATCAAATGTAAGATTTCCATATTGTTTTATTACGTTACATCAATTAATAAATCCTTTACTAGTTTTAAACATTTGTTAAATGCAATATTTCCTCAACAGTCCCTATTCTGATAAACTAACGGTTCGCGAATAAGTTCATTTCGTTATCCAGAATGTACGTATATATGAATACTTCCTTTCAGAGTGTAACATAAAATCACTTTTTTCTTTATAATACATATTAATCTTTCGACCGAATAATCCTTTCTTAAAAAATACAGGTATTGAATAATCGTGAAATTCTGGATCAAAATGTAAGGTCTTTCCCTTCTGGAGCGTAATATATTCATTTATTGAGGTTCCTTTATCTGACCTATATGTTATATAAATAACGGGTGACGAAAAAAACACAATATTTCCGGGATTTGCCTTCATTAGTGTTAACAACTCAATGTTATTGACATAAAAGTTTTCTTCATCAATCACGCTATCCTTATACCAGGAAGAAAATAAATAGGTAAGGTCGACCCCATACTTGCCGGATACAGTGCTCTTGTCAAAAAAATACCAGAAAAATGTATCCTTTTGCATGTCTGAATTAATAATAAATGTATGTCCCTTCTTTATGAAATTGCCTGAATCTATATGAAAATGCATATCATAATCAGATGTTATAAAGTATGTATTGTTTTCTTTTAGCTTTAATATATTATTATGCCATTTTGTTTTATAATCCCGGTTATATTTTACGGCGCAGGAACTGCAGATTAAACTCAAAAGTATCAAGAGTCTCATATTATTGTTTTTTAATCCAGATTGATAGATTTCAAGCCAAAGGGTTTGATTATAAATGTATATCTTGTTACCTTCTTTATAATTCAATGTCGTTTAGTTAAGGAAAGTGATCAGTGGTTCACCGTGGGATTACAAAGTAGTGAATAAGTTCCGCATATTCATTCCGGAGTGACAGAAATTTCGTAACCAGACGCTTGAGCTCTTTTTCAAAGCGATAGGTTGGAATAATGCTAAAGCTCATTTAATAGTTGTTCTGCCGTTTTCAATTTGATTTTTCCCTGCTTATGCAGGCGAACCTCCTCAGCGGCTTCCTGTAAATCCTTCAATAATTTTTCACTCCCGGCAGACAGGGGTTTGGCCTTCATTACAAAAGAAAGACTTTTCAGAACCTTCATTCCGAAATCAGCTTCTTTATCAGGTATGTCAATAATCACTTTCATACACCTCATACAAAGGTATAATTTTATTTTAAAAAATAAAATTCAGAATAAGGCTACATCCCGCGCCCTGTAACAGGGCTGACTACAAAGAAACCTGCCCCTGTACCGCTGTTTTGTCTGCTACAGGGATGCCATAAAGAATATTAAGTAAGGTAGCCCCCTGAAAACGCTTCCCTCAACATTCAGCAATCAAAACAAACATATCCTATATATTCTGAACAAACGTTCCCGGAACCAAAACCAGACACCATATACAGTCAGGCATGACCTTTTCCCTGCCGGCGGCATGAAAAACCGGGACAGGAAGACACCTTACCTTAACCCGCAGGTGCTGCGGGCTCACTCGCAGACATGCCGGAAGACTGGGAAGATATGAAAGGCAGCAGGGAGTCTATGCATGCACGCCGGGAAGATGCTCCGGAATGCCGGGAAAGCGTGCCGCGTAGACAGGCAGCTATGCCGGAGCGCCGGACAGCTGTGATACGACACGGGCAGGAGTGCCGGATACCCGGGCAGGTATGCCGGAACGGCGGGAAGATGTGCGGGAACGGCAGCCATATATGCCTGAACGTCGCGCAGCTATGACGGAATGCCGGGAATATGTTCCGGATTCCCTGCCAGGTACGTTCCAGGGAAACAATTTGCCGGTTCGATACGTTGATGATACCCGTTAAAGGATACACCCGCGCCCCAAGACCGGAACGGGGCTGACAAGAGGAAGCCCGCCCCTATTGCAGAGCAAAGCAGCGCTATAGGGCCG
>CALMKH010000079.1 GCA_937867025.1 uncultured Bacteroidota bacterium
CGGGAGGGGACCCACCGCTAACCCCTCCAGAAGAGGGGACTTTATTCTTACTACTACCTAGTTATTCATTATTCATTCCCCTATATCCCAAATCCTGATTCCTGTCTCCTGATTCTTAAATTATAACATATTCTCCCTGACAAAGGTTATTTTCGCAAAGCGCAATGACAATGCAAATGGAACAACCCTTATCGTTCAGGATCCTGTATCTGGTTATCCTCTTCATCGTATGCATGCGCATCATTTACGACACCAGGAACACCACAAAGACCCTGGCGTATCTTTTGTTCGCGCTCTTTGTGCCTTATGCCGGCATATTGTTTTATTTCATATTCGGCATCAATTACCGCAAAAGGAAAATCTACAACCGGAAATTGCTGGACAATGACGCCCTCGGCGCCAGGCTGAAAAGGGATGTGTACAGGTACACCAAGCAGACATTTAACGAGAATGACGCCGTTGTGCAGAACAACAGGGAGCTGGCTTACATGCTGCTGAATGATTCCCGGAGTCCACTGACAGCCCACAATGCCGTTGAGATACTGGTGAATGGGGAAAAGAAATTCCCGGAAGTGATAAAAGCGCTGCAGGGAGCAAAAAACCATATACATATTGAATATTATATTTATGATGACGATGAGACAGGTCGCCTGATCGAACAAATCCTGGTACAAAAGGCCAGGGAAGGAGTAAAAGTGCGGTTTATATACGATGATTTCGGCAGCCGCTCCATCAGGAAAAAGATGCACAGGCGTATGTTGGATGCCGGTATAGAGATTTTCCCGTTCTACAAGATTTTTTTCATACCGTTTGCCAACCGCATCAATTACCGCAATCACAGGAAGATCATTGTCGTCGACGGGCAGACAGCCTTTATCGGGGGCATTAATGTCAGCGACCGCTATGTCAATGATGGCAAACCCGGGAAACTGTACTGGCGCGACACGCACATGCGCATTGATGGCCCCGGCGTACAGTACCTGCAATACCTGTTCCTGGCCGACTGGCATTTCTGCTCCGACCTGGAGGTGCCGCTCGACGAAACCCTGTTCCCTCCTTACAGGACCTATACTTTGAGAGATGATAAAATAGTGCAGATCGTGGCAAGCGGTCCCGATTCAGAGACACCTTCCATATTATTCTCGGTTTTGAAGGCGATCAACCTGGCCAGGCAGGAAATACTGATCACCACACCGTATTTTATACCGGGTGAAAGTCTGACCAATGCACTGATAACCGCCTCCCTCAGCGGAATATCCGTAAAGATACTCGTTCCGGGTATCTCCGACTCCATATTTGTCAATGCGGCGGCAAGGTCGTACTATACAGAACTTCTGGATGCAGGCGTGGAGATATACCGGTACAGGAAAGGTTTCCTGCATTCGAAGACCATGGTGACCGACAGGGAGATATCCATCGTGGGAACTGCTAACATGGACCTTCGCAGCTTTGACCTGAATTTTGAAGTGAATGCCGTCGTGTATAATAAAGACATAGCCGAAAAGCTGAAGGATATTTTTTACAGCGACCTGAAAGATGCTGAGAAGATCGATCCCGAGCGCTGGGCCAACCGTCCGGTTCTTGTGGAGATGCTGGAAAAAACTGCCAGACTGCTGTCGCCATTGCTGTAATATATCACTAACCACTATCCACTCCCACCAACCAATAACCAATAACCATTAACTATTAACTGCCCCCCATGATCACCCGTTTTAATGTTCGCGCTTATGCCATTATTATAAAGGATAACAGGATCTTGTTAGCCGATGAGACGATCAATGATTTCAGTTTCACCAAGTTCCCCGGCGGGGGTGTAGAGCTTGGCGAAGGGGTGCTGGATGCGTTGAGGAGGGAGCTTATGGAAGAAGGGGAGATAGAGATGCTGGACGCCGAGCACCTGTATACAACCGATTTTTTCCAGGCAAGCGTTTTCAAGCCGCACGACCAGATCATATCCGTGTACTATAAAGTGAAGGCGGATATTGTGTGGGATGAGAAGATGTCCGACCAGTCGCGGCCGGATAATTTTCACAGTATCCGTTTGTATTTTTATCCCCTGGACGAACTGAGCGAAGAAACATTAACGTTCCCGATAGACAAGGTAGTGCTGAAGAATTTTTTAAAAAGATGATCAAACCTGAAGGTTGTAAAATATATTTATTATTGTTTGGTTTTTTTGTAACCCAATTTATCGTTGCCTCTGAAAAAATATATCTTGGACCAACCTTAA
>CALMKH010000080.1 GCA_937867025.1 uncultured Bacteroidota bacterium
TACTCCCATATTGCACTCCGGACACTTAACGGACCGGCCGCGTCCCCATGGTTCAAACCCCTTCCTGAAGTACGTGTCACGCAGGATGAATCCGGCTGTGCCGTTATTTTCACCCCTTTTTATGAAGAAGGGCTTGCTACGAATGATATGATCGCCATGAACGCCGATGGATCATTCAGGGTGCTCGGGCGCAAAGATTTTATCATTAACAGCGGGGGAATGAAGTTGCAGGCCGAAGCGATAGAACATAAAATATACGCTGTAAGCGGCACGCATGAGCCGTTTGTCATCTCGTCCAGAAACGACGATGCATTAGGTCAAAAACTTGTTCTGGTATGCGAAAACCGCGAGGAATTCGACAAAATGGACTTTCACTTTTTACTGGATATAAGTCCCTATGCCATTCCGAAAGAAATAATCGAAATAGAGCATATGCCCCTGAACGAAGGGGGGAAAACCGACAGGTTAAGGATAAGGGAATTGATTAATATGTAACAGATTCAAGCAGCTTGCCTGATTCATCGAATGTCTTCCATGTACCGGAACGCTTACCATTGTGGTAATGCATCTCTGAGCGAAGGACGCCGTTGTCATCCCATACTTTCCAGGTACCGTGTTTCGTGTCATTTTTATAAAAAGCCACCGCTTGCAGGCTTCCGTCTTCATTGTAGCTGAACCATTCGCCGTTTTTCAGGCCGTTGTTGAATGCGCCCAATTCTTTTGTTTTTCCATTTGCATGGAACACAGACATCTTCCCGTCCTTGACACCATTGGTAATCTCGTAGGTGCTTTCCACACGGCCGTCGAGATAATACAATTCAATATTACCCGTCACCAGTTCGCCAGATGCATCCACATATTTACCTGCACTGTTCAGGCTCAGGTCGCTGGTTTGTGCGTTCATTGTAAATTGTGCCAGAAGGGCAAGGGCGGAGGTAATTAATAATTTTTTCATGACGGCTTAACAATTTAGTAACAAAGATAATAAAAAATTTATCTGAATTCCAGTGTTATTTTTGAAGAAATTTCTTTTGTGCTGATATTCACCGTTTTATAGGAAACACAATGGATATTGATATGAGCATACTGGCGCAATAGATGGGCGGGAATATAGCATTCGCCCTTTATATTTGAATAAAACACATAGCTGGTGCCGGGTATCTCGAGTCTTGCACCTGTAACAAGTTCCTGGTTGCTGTCAACCACCCGTACAACCTGAATGTTGCCCTGCTCGTTTGCCAGGAGTTGATTACAGAACAGTACCGCTATGAGAATGATGTGTTTCAATGTGACAAAATAACAAAGAAATCGTTACGCTAAATTGAATGCAATATTAAATGATTGTTAAATTTACAGAACGTTAAAACCTGCTGACGGCTGTGTAATCATTGGCGCTTCCGCTGAAAATCCATAATCGTGGTGACCTTGCATTCTAACTTAATATTCATTTGCAATTAAGGTAAAATTAATATTACAAATGAAATTTTGCACCTATGAATTTACCAGGCAAGTTAACGTTCGTTTTTGTATGTTTTTTACTATCCCAGAATGTTTTTTCCCAGCATCACGGCAGCATTAAAGGAGTCTTGAAAGACACCGCCAACAATGACCTTGTGAACAATGCCGTCGTCAGTATAAAAGGAAGAAAAGGCAACGCCATCAGCAATAAAAAAGGCGAATTCATCTTTAATCATCTTGAAAACGGCACGTATATCATCAGCATTTCCACCCTTGGATACAAAAGTTACAGGGATACCATTACCCTGAATAACGAAGACACCCTGGACCTGGGTATCATACCTCTGATGATGGAAACCACCGCCCTTACCGGTGGCCGTGTCGTAAGGATACGGCCCAAGACCACGATTGCCGAAGCTGTCAAACAACAGAAAGAGGCTGAGGGGGTGTCCAATGTTCAAACCTCCGAAGAATTCAAGAACACACAAGCCAGCAATGCAGGCCAGGTCGCTTCGCGCATTCCTGGAGTTACCCTTATGGAGAGCCGTTTCATTATGCTGAGGGGCCTTAGCCAGAGATATAACAGCGTGCAGATAAACAACATCAATGCGCCCAGCACCGAAACCGACCGCCGCGCGTTCTCATTCGACCTTGTGCCCTCAAGTTCGCTCGACCAGATGGCCATTTACAAGTCGCCGTCATCCGACCTGCCCGGAGATTTTGCCGGCGGTGTTATCAAGCTGCTGACCAAAAATGAAATGGAAAAAGATTTTTTCTCCGTGAATATCGGACTTGGCTACAGGGTAAACACCACTTTTTCCAGCCACCTGCACAATTCCGTAAACTCTTCAACCGATCTCCTTGGCTTTGACAATGGCAACAGGGGCCTGCCGCAGGCATTTCCCGCATCACTGTCCGATCTCAGCAGCAGGGAAGCTGTTGTTCACGGAAAAACACTGAACAACAATTATTCATTGAAAAATTTTACCGCACCCCTTGATTTCGGCTTCGGATTCGGATTCGGTAAAAACATCAGGCTGTATGCACAGGATTCAAAAATTCCGAAAAGAGCTCAAAAACAATTATACACCGTTAACAATTTTTCATATTCGACAAATTACCAGTTCGCCGCTTTAAAACGTTACCGTTTCCAGAACGAGCAGAAAAACGGTGAAGACACTGTAAGGCAGATGTTCAATTATAATGACGACAATTTTTCCATCGAGTCGAAAATCAGCCTGCTCAGCAACTGGATATTCAAAACCGGTAAAAAAGCGAATTACAGTTTTAAGAACATATTCAACCAGGTTGGTGAAAATGAAACGACGGTAAGGACAGGTGTGGCACTTACGGAAAGACCGACCGATGAATTCAGGAATTACGGGTTTCATTACATGTCCAGGAGCATTTACTTCGGACAGTTTGAAGGACAACACAAGCTCAGGAAAAAGAGGGAGAAATTCATTTATACGCTCGGATACAGCAATATCTCCAGGAATGAACCCGATTACCGCAGATTCCGCACGTACCGGACAATAGGAAGCACAGGGCCTTACACCCTTATCGATCCTCCCAGCGCCAGTCTTTTTGATGCAGCAAGGTTTTATTCAAAGCTGAAGGAAAACACCATATCGGCCAACGTCAATCTTGAGAAACATTTCATCAATATGATCGACAGCGCAAAAGATATCGTACTGAGGGTCGGCGGATATGCCGAAACAAAGAACCGTACATTTGATGCGCGATGGATCAGTTACAGCTATAACGGCAACCCGACAAACAAGAACGAATTCCTGATCCAGCCAATCGATGTTATTTTCAGCGAAAACAACATCAATACAACTGCGGGATTCAAACCGCTTGAAGGAACAAACCCCAGCGATCACTACACGGCAGGGAATAACCTTGCCTCGGCATATGTCAATTCCAGCATACCTTTCAGCAGCTTCAATCTGAATGCCGGCGTAAGAACCGAATATTTTAAACAGGTACTCACTAGCGCCACGCAGACCAGGCCCGTGAATATAAACCTCGAAAATCTGAACGTCCTGCCATCCGTCAACATGGCCTATTTTTTCAAACAGAGGCAAGATCTGAAAGGAAGAAAGAATGCGAAGAGCAGCCTTATGCGCCTCACTTACGGAAGGACCGTCAACAGACCTGAGTTCAGGGAACTTGCACCTTTTGTCTACTATGATTTTATGTATGATGTTAACATCGTGGGAAATCCCGACCTGAAATCTGCTACCATTGACAACGTGGACCTGCGGTTCGAACATTACCCATCCAGGGATGAGACAATGAATATCGGCTTGTTCTATAAAAGGTTCATCAATCCTATAGAAAATTATGTGCAGCCTGTCGGCCTTAGCCAGCAGTTTTACCTGAAGAACGCCAGCAGTGCCCGCAACATGGGTGTGGAGGTAGAGGTCAGAAAATCGTTTGACCAGAATTCACAGAATGAGTTTATCAAAAAATTGTCAATGGTATTGAACGGTTCTTATATCATCAGCGAAGTGGATCTCGGAGACGACAGCACGCTCAGCCAGGACAGGAACAGGCCCCTGCAGGGACAGTCCCCGTATATTTTCAACATGACACTTCAGTATAAGAACGACAGCGGCCTGACCGTCAACATGGCTTATAATATTTTCGGAAAACGCATTGCATATGTCGGCAACAATATCTTCCCTACTGTTTATGAAATGCCGAGACATGCTCTTGATCTTACCGTGACAAAAGAGATCAGCAAAAAAATGACCATCAGGTTTGGCATCAGCGACGTATTGAACTTCAAGCACCAGATGTGGCAGGATACAAATGGTGACGGAAAAATCGGATACAAAAACGGGGATGACCACCAACTGCTTGAATACAGGCGCGGCCAGATGATCAATTTCGGATTAAGTTATAAAATAAGGTAAGATTTGTGCAAATATACTTAATAAGCTTTGCAAGCATTTTAAGTAAGAATTTAAAAAGATACTGATATTTAACATATCTCACTGTAACTATCGTTTTCATAGGCTAAACCCAATTAAAACCAGTATAAAAACTTAGTGAAACTTTGGCCTGCAAAAAAAAGTTGATTTTTTTTCCGAAAAAATAAAAAACATTTCCTTGCGTAATATATTTTTGCAGTGAAAAGTATTTACGTTAATGGAAAAAAAACGGCGGATAGTTGATTACAGCAATGTACCCGAGGAGATTTTGAATAAGTTGGGGGAACTCTATCCCAACGGTTATGAAAGAGATGTGATCAAGTTCCCTAACGCCAGGGGTGAACTGGTATCTGCTGTCAGGGTAGAGACGGACGATACCATATTCCTGATAAAAGTATCTTCGCAACTCAAACAGATGTTTGACGACCTGGACATAGAAGAAATGGATTTTTCCAATGAGGAAAAAGACGAGGTCAGCGCCGATGAAGATGATGATGACGGAGACCAGTACAGCAAGGATAAACCTGTCGACGACTACGAAGATTAGAATTCCGGAAGAAATTCTTCCATTTTCATGCCTCTCGATCCTTTAATCAGCACCGAACAATTCCTGTAGTTGCCCCCACGGATCATTTCCAGGGTATCTTCTTTGCTGCTGAACACTTTCACATTTGTTTCACCGTGAAGCGTCACCCTGCTGAAAGCCTTGCCGACGAGGATAAACTGGTGTATGTGCATGATATGCGCCAGGTCGACAATATGCTGATGCTCCTCCGCTTCATAGGCTCCCAGCTCAAACATATCACCAAGCAAAGCAATCTTGTAGCCCGGCATTCCTTCAAGGCTTTTAAGGGCCATTTCCACACTGCTCGGATTGGCATTATACGCATCCAGCAGGACAGAGTTGCCTTTTGCCGTTCTCAGGAGTTGCGACCTGTTATTTTGAGGATGGTAGCTTTCGATGCCTTTTTTAATGTTCTCATCGCTGATTCCAAGATATGAAGCAACGGCTATCGTTGCTACAATGTTCTGAAGATTATGCACGCCCATAAGTACCGAACGGATAGTGGTCCCATGATGCTCCAGGGTAATGCCAGGTTCTGTTGCGGCCCTCACATTCTTCATACTGTATTCCGTTTTGCTGACGAATCGTTTTCCCATATGGCCAAGCCACTTGTCATCAAGGTTGATAAACGGATGTCCGTTGTGCTTTAAAAGATAGTCGAACAATTCACTTTCTGCCTTGGCCACACCTTCCATTCCACCAAAGCCTTCAAGGTGTTCCTTGCCGATGTTGGTGATAATGCCCATGTCGGGTTCGGCTATAAGGCAGAGCTCCTGTATGTCTCCCGCCCTGTTGGCGCCAAGTTCCACAACTGCCAGTTCATGTTCAGGCCGGAGCTGAAGCAAGGTCAGAGGCACACCGATATGATTATTCAGGTTGCCCTGGGTAGAATGGGTGTTGTACTGTGTGGCAAGTACGGATACGAGGAGTTCCTTGGTGGTTGTTTTACCGTTACTCCCCCCTATTCCAATGGTTTTTACCTTCATTTTCCTGCGGTGAAGCCGCGCCAGATCCTGCAGGCATTTCAAGGCATCTCCGACCAGTATCACCCTTTCGTCTTCCAGGTGCTTTTCATCCACAACGGCAAAAGCGGCCCCGTTCTCAAGAGCCGCTCCCGCAAATGCGTTTCCATTGAAATTATCCCCTTTTAATGCAAAAAACAATGAACCCTTTTCAATTTTTCTTGTATCTGTGCTTACTTTAAGACCTGATAATTCATAAAGCCTGTAAATCTCGTCCAAACTCGCCATCATACCCGGCAAAAATAGTTTTTATAATTCTAAATGCAGCGTTTGTTAAAAATATGTGTCTTATTTAGTATATTTGTATTGACTGATGAAAAAACAACTACTATATCTGTTAACCTGCTGGGCTATACACCAGGTTGGATCAGCTCAAAAACTGCCTTATTATATCTCTGACAGCCTGCGGTTTGTGGATAATGCCTCCAATACCCTTAACAAAGCACTCTCAGGAGGATATCATTGCCCCCAGTTCAGTAATTGTGACCTTAACGGGGACCTCAAAAAGGATATTATCATATATGACAAACTAGACGGAAGTGTCAGCACATACATCAATAAAGGATCAACGGGTGAAGTCAAGTATGAACTCGATAACCGGTATGCCGCCTATTTCCCTAAAATGCGGACCAATGGCTGGATGCTGATGCGCGATTACAACAGGGACGGATATGAAGATATATTTACCATCGGATCCCAGGGATACACCGTTTACAAGAATATTTCGTACACTGTCTCAGGCCACCCTGCTTTCCTGGAGCTTCCGCTCCTGAAATACCGCAATTTCAGTCCCGACGGCTCTCCCATCGAATACAATGTGATGTCTACGCCCTCCATACACCTTCCGGGCATATACGATATCGATTTTGATGGCGACCTGGATATCATGAGCTACTCCAATGTCGGCGGCGCCATCACGCTTTTCATGAACTACCAGGAAGAAATGAACCTGCCTCCCGACAGCATGAAATATTACATGGTGGACCTCTGCTGGGGTTACTTTAATGATGCCGACTGCAATACGTTTATCTTAAATACATGCCCGGAAACCGATCTGTATCGCAGATACCGTGAACAAAGACATACCAATGGATCTTCCATTACATTGTTTGATGCCAACAACGACGGTGACATCGACCTGCTGATAGGCAATGAAGGCTGCACGCACATGACCATGCTGTACAACGCCAAACCCGCCAATTCACACCAATACGACTCATTCTACGTTTATGATACAAACTATGTCACCGCATCCAACAGGCTGGATGTTTCCATCTATCCTGCAGCCTACTTCCTGGATATAGACAATGATGGGAAACGCGACCTGGTGTACGCCCCCAATTCTACCAATCCGCAATACCTGGTGGAAGAAACCATGCAGGTGATGTGGCTCAAAAATACCGGTACCGATCTCGCGCCTGTGTGGGCTCAACAGCAACCCCTGTTTACCCCCGACATCATTGATAATGGCAATAAAAGCAGCTGGGCCTGTGCCGACTGGGACAAGGATGGCGATCTCGATTGCCTGGCAGCCACAAACGGAAACATATATTATACAAAGGATACAGCCGACCGAATTTACCTGTATGAGAATGTCGGCAATGCCAAAAACCCTGTGATGAAACTGGTGAATACGAATTTCGGCAATATGATTCCCGCCAAGATACAAAACCTCACGCTTGCCATCGCCGATATGGACAGTGACGGAAAGCTCGATCTCGTTTGCGGAAACCACAGGGGTGAAATTCTGTATTACAGGAATACTTCGAGTCAGAACAATACTCTCAACCCGACCTTTACAAAAGCCAACAGCACGTTTAGCGGCTTTAATATCGATGTGGGTGGTTTCAGCGCACCGGCAGTGGCTGACATCAACAGGGACGGGTTAAAAGACCTGGTGATAGGCCGCGGCGACAGCATGCTCTCCTATTACAGGAACACCGGAACTGCAACTAATCCCGACTTCAGCATAGTAACCAGCAAGTTTGGGAATATCAAACCCTTTGATTCCATTGGAATCCAGTATATTTATGACGACACATTCGCCATTATCGGCTATTATGTGGTATATGAAAAATTTGTATTTGCAAAACCCCAGGTAATGGACCTGAACGGTGACAGCATACTGGAGATACTTGTAGGAAATTCATTAGGCACCCTGAGGATGTATGAAGTGAATGGCATCAGTCCCACCTCCACTTTCAAGCAACTGGATTCCTTTCATTATATAAGCGGTTTCTCGGGTAAGAAATTCATAAGCCCTGACCTTGGAAGCTACATAGCGCCCTGCCTGGCCGACCTTGACGGGGATACCGTTCCGGAGATCATCATTGCCGGAAACCGTGGAGGCGTGCAATACCTGAATAACGGATTTAAGTATCAGCGCAACGTCTCTATCATGGAAACCAGGCATATTTCCATAAACGGTTATCCGAATCCGGCAGGGAACTATATAGAATTCAGCATCGATGCTGCCGAGGCGGCCAACGTAGAGGTATTTAACAGCCTGGGGCAGATGATTCACGCGGATTACAGCCACGAAGGCCCTGTAAGATTAAACACGTCCGACCTGAATACGGGATTTTATATTATCGCCATCCGGATGAATAACCATCAGCTTTATACCTCAAAATTCCAGGTGATCAATCACTGATAATGCGGTAGACTTAAAAACCGGTTCAGCCTGACACGGTTATCCCTGCCGACTCTTTAGACAGTATTAACTTCTGACTTCTGCCATAACCGGCTCCCTCTTGCCCAGGGAATGCATCATGCGGAAATGGGATGCGACGGCTTCGCCAAAACTGTTGAACTCATTATGGGGTACATTATATTTCCGGGCCGTTTCCTTCACAATTTTCCTGATCTCAGGATAATGCACGTGACTTACTTTAGGAAATAAATGATGCTCCACCTGGAAGTTCAAGCCTCCGAGAGCCCAGGTCAGGAATTTATTGTCAGGACAAAAATCGTAAGTAGTCTGCAACTGGTATACGGCCCAGTCTTCCTCGATCTTCAACACACCGGTTTCGGAAGCATCGGCATACGTTGTGCCTTCGACGACGTGAGCCAGCTGGAACACGACCGACATCACATTACCCATCACAAAATTAAAGAACAGGTATCCGATCAGGAATTTGGTGAAGCCCACCATGATGATGGGAATAACCATATAGACGCCTACATAATATAATTTGGTTAACCAGAAACTCATGTGATCTTTCATGGTTTTTTTCGGCAGGTCAGTCGTGTAAACCTTATCGGTAAAGTACTTGGTAAAATCCATGAAGAATACCCAGAACAATGTAGAAATACCATACAGGAATAGCATATACCAGCTTTGATACTTATGCAGGCGGTTATAGGCCTGGTGAGGCGACATTCTCAGGAATGGCGGTTTGAATATATCGTCATCCACTCCGTCCACATTGGTATAGGTATGGTGCAGCACATTATGCTTCACTTTCCAGAAACGACATTCAGCGCCAAGAAAATTCATGCTGTAGCCGAAAATATCGTTCACCCTGCTGTTATTCGAAAACGCTCCGTGACACGAATCGTGCATGACGTTGAATCCGATAAATGCCAGGAAAGTTCCGAACACTGTCAGCAAAAGGAGGTTGACCCATAAAGGCCATGGCTGAAAAAAGACAAGCGCTACGTAAGTGGCTATGACAACAGCATAGATAAAAAAAGCCTTGAAAAAAAGTTTTGTATTGCCTCTCTGGCTTTGATTTGTGTTTTTAAAGTATTCTTTGACTCTGTCGTTCAGTTCTATGTGGAATTGTCGTTTGTTTGTCGCGAAGGAAATCTGTGGCATAATAATGTTAAGTGCGAAAATAATGTAATTTTACAATAATACCTGTAAGAGGTCAAAAACCATACCGTTAACTTAACATAATCAAAAAAAAGTCAATGAATTACCTTATGAACAGTTTTATAAACATATAACATAAACTGTCTCAAGATGTTGTCAAAAACTTAAAAAAACGGATTTACAGTCCCTTACATTCAGGCGCAGTATATCAAAATCTAATTAACCCCGATTCTTGAATTTTAAATTTTACCTTTGCAGTCCTATGCTTAATGTGCATTCCTTTGTTTTTAATCCTTTCCAGGAGAACACCTATATTGTCTATAATGAAGACAAGTCGTGCATCATCTTCGATCCCGGCATGTACACCGCCACAGAGGAGAAAATATTTAACGACTTTATTGTTTCAAACGGGCTGAAACCCGTGCATCTAATCAATACACACTGCCATATCGATCATATCTTTGGCAATGCTTATTGCGCCACTACGTACAACTTGCCATTACAGATACACGCGATGGAACAGGTGATACTGGAAAGGGGCAGCCTGATGGCCTCCACGTACGGCCTGCATTATTCCGAATCGGTAAAAGCATCGGTGTTCCTGACCGAAGGGCAAAAGATCACGCTGGGTAAAGATGAGCTGGACATATTGTTCACGCCGGGTCATTCACCCGGAAGCCTTAGTTTTTTCAGCCGCAGCGGCGGTTTTGTTATTTCCGGCGATGCGTTATTCCGCGAAAGCATAGGAAGGACTGATCTTCCCGGGGGAGATTACGCCACGCTGATTAACGCTATCAGGACAAAACTGTTCACCCTTCCCGACGAAACCGTTGTTTACAGCGGGCATGGACCATCAACGGATATCCTTCATGAAAAAAGGCATAACCCGTTCCTGGGGGAAAATTAAATCAGATTGATTAAGCTTATTCTTCCGAGAATGCTTCCAGATCGAACAGCAGCGTAAACCTCAACTGGTTCTGCAAAGGATGCCTTTGCTGGAAAGGAACCAGGTAGGCTGCATCCAGGCCAAACACCTTGTAACGTATACCAAACCCGAAGGTCAGGTATTTCCTGTTGCCCTTTGTTGCCGGTTCATTGAAATAACCTGCCCTGACAAAGAACTGGTTGGTGTAGTTATACTCGAACCCTATCGAATAGTTGTATTCCTTCAACTCTTCCCTGATTCCTCCAGGAGCATCTGCAAACGATTTCAGGGCTGCGGTGATCACGGGGTCATCACTACGGGTTCTTTCGTACACCGTTACCATTGTACCACCATCATTTACCATCGAATC
This sequence comes from uncultured Bacteroidota bacterium, assembly GCA_937867025.1. Lineage (GTDB taxonomy): Bacteria > Bacteroidota > Bacteroidia > NS11-12g > UBA955 > JABMMZ01. Next base: position 11,100 of record CALMKH010000080.1, read on the forward strand.
GTTAAGCCCGGTATAATCCTTCAGTACATTGATGCCCGGGGTCGGTATCATCAGCTTGTTGATATCCACCATGCCGGTAATGGCATTGTACTCGTCGATCTTATATGTCCAGGCTGTTCCCAGTTTCAGGTTGGCTGGCAGGAATTCCCTGTTAGTCTTGTCCGAATAAGTGATCTTGGCACCGAGGTTCTGGAGGTTGACTCCGAACGTATATTCCAGATCCTTGCTTGCGCCTTTGCTGTCCTTGACTTTTTTAGTGCCCTTGTAAAGCGCGGAAATATCACCGGCTCCGCTCCTTCCCACTTTTGGCGTAATGCCATTGAGCGGGCGGGTTCCGGCCAGGTTGGAGTTGATGTATTTAAGATCCACCCCTATCGCCCATTGTTTGCTGAGCTGGGTAGCGTAGCACACATCCACACAATATTCGCTGGGGTTGAATACCCCCAGGGGATTGCCCACATCATCCGTGAAGTTGATCTCGCCGAAACTGAAATACCTGAATGATCCTCCTATAACGGAACGTTCGTTGATCTTGCCGTAACCTGCCAGGTAGTTATATGAAATTCCGGGCACAAGACTTCTCAGCCAGGGAGCGTATGATGTTGAAATTCCTCCTTTTTTCTTGATAAAGGCCAGGGAGGCCGCATTCCAGAAAACTGAGTTTGCATCGGGTGAACTCGCCACTCCGGCATCTCCCATAGCCGCTCTCCTGCTGTCAGGGGATATGGTTAGGAATGGAACGGCAGACGTGATCACGTTTTGCTGCCCTGCCAATTGACTCCTGCTTACAGAGGTTTGTGCAGCGGCCTTATTCACGACAAATAAGGATGCCACAGAACCAAGCAATAAGCCGGCTTTCTTGAATGATTGAATAGACATTTTAAATTAATTTAAGCGCGTAAAGCTTTACTCAATAGGCAGCAAATATAACAACTTTTATATTCCTGTCAATTTAAAATGACTAATTTTTGAACTTTTTCAGCTTTTTTGCCGTCGTCTGTTGTTACCACTAATCTGTAGATATAAACCCCTTTGGACGGCTTGTCATCATAGTCATCACGACCATTCCACTGTATATCGGAAACATGGCCTCCGGCATTTGGAATAGTTTGTTCTATGGTTTTCAGAACTTTACCGCTGATGGTCAAAATGGTTATAACGACATGGAGGTTCTCTCCCGACCTGTTCTGGTCGAAATGGAACGTGGTGTTTGTGCTGAACGGATTCGGATAATTCAGGAGGTTGTTTATGGCAAAATCCTCATCATTCCGTATCAGGAATTCTATGGTGGACTCGCTTGAATTATTATACACATCCCATACTTTTAACGTATAGGTATGCAGCCCGGCAGGCAGGTTTTCCAACTGGTAGCGGAGATCGCCTGTAGTGTAGCTGTTGAGCTTGGCCTGGTAAAACGTGTTAAGGATATACTTCTTTTCGTTCGGCGTACCCTTGTCTATGATAGCCACAATATCCCGGCCTATGCCGTTACCCGAGGTATTGACACCGTTCTCATCAAATATCCTGGCCAGCAGCAGCGGGGTGTTATCCGTCAGGCCACCGCTGACAAACGTATAATCGTCCACAAAAAGCTCAACCTGAGGGCCGGCAACGTCCTTGGGTGCATTGGAAGCCGAACCTCCCACCACCAGGTCTGTGAAATGGCCGCTCGCATCCGTATTGACTGCGGCATTTTTTGCATACATGCTGATCTTGCCGAAGCCGTAATTATAATTGATATCCTTGGGTACTACAAAAGAGAAGGAGTAAAGCCCGTTGCTGACACTGTTTTCCCCCTTGTACAGTATGCTGCTGTAAAGCTTGAACGGAAGCGGCTCATTAGGAAGGTCATTGCTGAGCGTATTGAAGGTTGACTGTTTATCGTACACGGTTGGCAGTATGCTGCCGTTAAAGGTGTTCTGCCTTTGCCCGAAAACATCTTCAATATGGCCTGAGAACGTGACCTTGCTCAGCGCCTTGATCGTATCCTTCTGGCTGTTGACATGCAGATGATTGATGCTATCGATAATGATGATGTGTTCCGGATAATTCATGGTGAGGGCCGGATCGGCGAACAGGGTGAAATTAATGTCATTGTCCGACTGGCTGTTGCGGTTTTTGAGCTTCTTGTAAATGTCGCCAAGCGTTGGCCACTTGCCCCCGATCTTGGTAAAGGCGCAATCCGACCAGAAAAATTTTGTCAGCATGGCATTATCGCCAGCCGTGACTTTCCTGGTGGTGGTGAACATTGCCACCGAACCGCCGTTAGGATTTGTGATCACATATTCACCAGCACTTTTTCTCCTGCCGTCGTCATAACGGCTGAACTCGCACGTCGCAGTGAAGAATACGGGAAGATTGTTGATATTGTTCAGTGAATTGATCAGCGGAATATCAATGACCTTTTCATGAGCAAGGTATTCCTCACCTCCATGACCCACATAATTAAAAACAAGTGTGCCTTTCTCAAATTCCTTTTTCACCGCTTCCTGGGCTTCAGGGTACCGTTGCGAACCTCCAAGGTTCTGCTGCTTGAAGGCATCAAAATACACCTTCCTGACATTTACATTCTTAAAACTGGTATCAATGTTCCGGTACATGTCCTCAAAATCAACTACAAAGTCCTTTTCCCATGCTTCGTCGGCATCATCCGCACAAAACGTGATAAAGGTGCGCCACTCGCCCAGGGACGCCGGCTGCTTGTAGTGAATGATTTTATTGACCAGGCTCATGGCCTCGGAAGGTGAGCTTACAGGAAGCCTTGTCACCGCAATCTCGAGCTTTTCCTGAAAACCTTCCGACAGATGGCCGTCCCCGTTATCCAGGTAACCGAAGAAATCATCCGTACAGAAATATGAATAATTTATATTCCATTTGGGTTCGGATTCATAGGTCGGAACAAAATTGGAGTTATTGGCTATCTTATCCTTGTAATCAAAACTGGCATCCCCGAGAAACATGGCATATCGCAACTGGTTGACAGGGTTGGTATTATTATAGTACACCAACCTGAAGAAGTCCCTTATAGCCGATATATCCTGCGACCCGCTTGAAAATTCGTTGTAAATCTGCTGTGGAGTTACGATCAGCACGGACATATTGTCCCTTGTCCTGTGGAAATCGGCCAGCTTATTGGCCGCCTCCATAAACTCAGGGGGTGAAACGATGATAAACTGAACAATACCGGTGGCATGCAGGTTCTGATTGGTTACAGTTCCTTCGAAGTCAGGTGGAAGTGTATTGCCATCTGTCAACACATATCTTCCAACTTTTCCTCCGGTCTGTTTCCTGAATACAAAATCGCCGTTATCATTAAATACATCCTGCACTTTTACGGCCAGCGGATTCGTTACATCGAACAGCATGTAAGATGACGGAAGTGAGGAAAGCCTGTATTCAGCCACGTTAACAGATGCCGACTGTATATTCTGAAATGTCATGAAACTTTCATTGAACATAAGTTTCCTCGTGCAGTGAAGTTCGTAATAATCCAGCCAGCCCTTTGAACTTGAATTGGGCTTATTATATGAGAAACTGAGGTTGACTGAAGGGCCTGGGGCAGGCATACTGGTAACTCCGACACCACCATCCGAAAAACAATCACTGAAGTTGGGATCGAAAGGCCCGAAACTGATGTCCGTTCCCTGACCATTATTCACCCTTAAGGTAAGTTTACTGCTGGAAGGAGCCAGCGCCCCGCCCCTGAAATAAACGCTGAGAAATTTGTTATTGGTGATATTGGCAAGGTTGTGATTAAAATTGTACACCAGGGTCTGGTCGAACTTTTCTCCCATGACAATACGGCCTTCGCTGCACAGGCTTTCATTGTCCTTATCGTGAAAGGTCATGTAGTCGAACCAATCGTACACCCCATCCGCAGTAAGGCTGCTGCCGTTGGATTCCGTATTCATCCGCAAGCCGGCCGTACCCCCGAAAGTCAGGAAAAAATAGGTCTTGTCAGAATAAATATTGTTCTGGTGAATGAAGCGTCCCGCGGAAGCCACATAATTCCATTTGTGAGGCGACTGGGCATAGAACAGTATATAATCACCGTTATTGAATGTTCCGTCTTCTTCACCAACCACCCTGATGGCATTTTCCGGCAGGTCTGCAAACCTTGAAACATCTATGGCTTCGGGAAGCACGCCCCCTTGGTGGCCATATATCTTGATAGTACGCGGATCAATTGAGTTAAGGTTGATGCCCGATGATGCCAGCAGGGATGCATCTATCTTGTATATGCCGTCTTCACGCACGCTGAATTTCAGCCACTGGCCCGAGGAAAGAACGGAATTTGTGGCGGCCCTTTTGGAAACAGCCATGGCATTGGCATCTGCAAAAGCCGGCCCTTCTTTTACCGTATACCTGAAACTTTTCAGTATATAGTAATTACCCCCGCTTTCCTTATACGGGCAGATATGGTAACCGGTAAATACCTTGTTGCCTTCCATCGTATGGAAAACCTCAGGTGCGGTTTCACCTTTTAACTGCGAAAGCCTGGCCTGTTTGAATGCTGTATAACCACCCAGAAGCTCATATTCGAAATCCGAAAAAACGATCTCCCCCTTTCCTGAGGTTGGGAAGCTCTCCGAAACAGAGGGCAGGATCAGATTACCGAACTTATGCCTGCCAACGGAATATGTTGTGCTGAGAGGCTGCTTCTGACCGGCATCCAGTTTCCAGCTTATCTTTTTTTCTACCGGCAAAGCAACGTTTTGTGCATTGCCTGTGTTTAGGATAATAACCAAGAATGGGACAACTGACAGTAACTTTTTCATAGGGCGAAACAAATGTACAATTTTTATGCCTGGTTTAACGAAACACGTGTAAAAAAATTGCCACAGAAAAAGGAATTGACAGAAAAATGACAACAAAACCATCGAGTTATGAGTTATAATGGTGCACAAGTCGAAAACCGGGATGCAGCAAAAGACTACCCCGGCCTTCATTTTTGCAACACAAGATACTAATAATGAGAGTAATAACAAACAAGCATACAGTAATTAAACAATTTGATAATTTGCGGCTTCCATCCCTGCTATTGACATAATAATGACAAAAAATCTCAAAAAAAGATGGAATTACCGAAAATTGACAATATATTTGTAACAATTCCGTTAACAACAACAAATGATATGAAAAGAATTTACGGTTTAATGATTGGATTCGCCAGCCTCGTTTCAGCCAATGCGCAGGATCCAGAGTTTTCCCAGTTTTATGCAGCTCCGGTATATACCAATCCGGCGATGGCTGGTACAGCTTTTTGCGGCAGGCAATCAGCCGGACGTATGTCGATCAATTACAGGAACCAGTGGCCGAGCTTGCCGGGTACTTTCCGTTCATTCAATGCGAGTTACGACCAGCATTATGACAAAATCGGCGGCGGTATCGGACTGATGGCCACTTATGACAGGGCCGGCGCAGGTTTGCTGACCACCACGTCCTTCAGCGGCGTCTATTCATATGTGTTACCTGTGAACAAGACATTTTTCCTCCGTGGCGGACTGCAGGCTTCGTTTGTCAATAAGCACATCGACCACAGCAAGCTGAGGTTCGGTGATCAGATACACCCTACCCAGGGATTTGTATTGCCAACCCAGGAGCCCACTGCCAACGCGTCTGTTTCCTTCCCTAACTTCGCAGCAGGCATCCTGGCGTATTCCGAGAGGTTTTATGCAGGCTTTGCCATGCATAACATAACAGAGCCCGTACAATCATTCTATAGCAATAATGACGGTATAGTTCCGAGAAGGTACACTTTCCACACCGGAGTGGTCATTCCGCTGGACAGGAAAAGGTTCTCCCAGGCCACTTTCTCCCCCAATGCGTTATTCATGATGCAGCAGAACTTTACCCAGATCAACTTTGGTTTTTATGTCAACAAAGGCCCGATTGTAACCGGTCTGTGGTACAGGCAAACTCTCGGAACATATGGTAATTCCGATGCTCTCATGGTTTTGCTTGGTTTCAGGAAAGACAGGTTTAAATTCGGCTACAGCTATGATATCACTGTATCATCAGCCCGTTCCGCAGCACCGGGAAGTCACGAAGTCAGCGCCACTGTAGACTGGTGCCTTCGCGACAGGCCATTAAGGTTTAAGCCTTTGAGATGCCCCGATTTTTGATAAAAATTTTGGCATTTACACAATAAAATGGCATTTTTGCAGTTTACCATAGTATCACACACAAAAAAATAAATGAAAAGAAAAAAGAGTTTATTCGCTTTATCCACTGTTCTAGCGACTACACTACTTGTCATGCCTTCATGCGGTAACAAAAACAAGTCGGCAACGACCGGGTTTGGTTACAACAGCAGGAAATGGGGCGGTTTTGAAAACAGCAAGTACAGAGGTCAGGAAACAGGACCAGGTCTCGTTTTGGTCCCTGCGGGCGCTTTCGTTATGGGAACCGCGGAGCAGGACGTGCTTTACGATTACAATAACGTCGAAAGGAAGGTGACCATCAACTCCTTCTATATGGATGAAACCGAGATCAGCAACCTTCAATACGGCGAGTACGTGTACTGGCTTCAAAGGGTCTTTACCGATCTTCCTGAAGTTTACAAGACACACCTGCCAGACACCAATGTATGGAGGCAAAGACTCGCATTCAACGAACCTTATGTTGAATATTATTTCCGGCACCCCGCTTACAAGGATTATCCGGTTGTAGGGGTCAACTGGCTCCAGGCTACTGATTTTGCCGCATGGAGAACAGATCGTGTTAACGAAATGATACTCGACAGGGAAAAGATACACCCTTACAAGGATCAGAAGATTCAGGGCGCCGGTGCTGAAAACTTTAACACCAAGGCATACCTTGCCAATTTCTATGATCCACCCGAAAGGAAAAAAGGGAAAGGCAAACCAAGAGACTTCAGAACCAAAAAAGGCAGCAGGGACGTGGCTGTAAAGGACGGCATACTGCTTCCTGAATACCGCCTGCCAACCGAAGCTGAGTGGGAATACGCCGCTCAGGGTTCAATAGGTAACTCACAATACGAAAATACCGACGAAAAACGTATCTACTCATGGAACGACCTGACAGTGAGGATGACTCACGGCAAAGAAAAAGACAGGGGTAAGATCATGGCCAACTTCAAGCGCGACAAGGGTGACCAGGGCGGTATAGCCAGCCAGCTTAATGATGCCGGATTCATCACCACCCCGGTTGAGTCTTACTGGCCTAACGATTACGGTCTGTATAACATGGCCGGCAACGTCAGCGAATGGGTAATGGACGTTTACCGTCCTCTCTCACTTGAGGATATGGACGACTTCAACGCTTTCCGCGGTAACGTCTTCACCAAGCTGAAGCTTGACCAGTACGGCGAAATCGAAGAAAAAGATTCTTTAGGCCGTCTGATGTTCATACCTGTAACAAGGGATGATAATATCAACAGGAGAAACTACCAGGTTTCTGACAACATCGGCTATAAAGACCAGACAACCTACAATAATGATGAGCAACAGTATGAATATGGCGTAACCACGCTTATCAACGACAAGGCTCGCGTTTATAAAGGCGGCTCATGGAACGACAGGGCATATTGGATGAGTCCCGGTACCCGCAGGTGGCTGGATGAAAACCTTTCAACTTCAACCATCGGTTTCCGTTGTGCCATGATCAGGGTTGGTTCTCCTATCGGTAACAGCAAAAAGCGCAACAAAACATTGCCTTCCAGCGGTATCGGCAAAAAGAGCAAGAAAAGAAGATAATTTATTAGTACATATTTGAAAAGCCTTTCAAATGAAAGGCTTTTTTTATTTCCAGCGATACATGAAGTTTGAACAATACCACCTGCTGCCCCAAATTAAGGAAAACCTGCGCGAATTGGGCTTTAAAAGGCCGACGGACATACAATTCAAGGCCATTTCACCAATCATGAACGGCGAGGATGTGCTTGCCATAGCCCAGACAGGTACAGGAAAAACCGCTGCATTTGCCATTCCCCTTGTTGATTTCATTTCAAAAAGCAAAAAATTTGACACATCCAAACATATCCGGTGCCTGGTATTGGTCCCTACAAGGGAGCTATCCATCCAGATCACAGGGGTATTCAACAGTATAGCTAAAGGAACGGGAGTAAAAACCATGAGCCTCTTCGGCGGCGTGGAACAGGATGCCCAGATTAAACAGTTAAAAAGCGGCGTCGATATCCTGGTCAGCACTCCGGGCAGGATGTTCGACCTGGTCAGTCAGGGATATATAGATCTCAAAAACATAGAAACCCTGGTGCTGGATGAAGCCGATCATATGCTCGACCTCGGTTTTATCAAAGACATAAAAGACCTGATGCGTCATATTCCCTTTAAGCGGCAAACCCTGTTTTTTTCTGCCACCATTAACGACAGCATCCGCAAGCTGGCTTACAAAATAGTCAAGAATGCCATAAGGATACAGATATCACCCGACAATCCCGTCAATAAGAACATTGAGCATGCCGTTGCCTTTATTGAAATGGATGACAAGCGTTTCTTCCTGGAAAGACTCGTGAACGAAAGCCCGGAGAGCAAAATACTGGTGTTCGTTCGGACAAAGGTCAGGGCGGAGCGGGTGCTTAAAGCCCTTGAAAGAGCCAATATCCAATCCATGAACATTCACGGCGGCAAAGACCAGAAAGACCGGCTGAGCGTTCTGAATGCATTCAGGAATAATGAAGTAAGACTGCTGATTGCCACGGATGTCAGCGCCAGGGGGATCGATATACCAGATGTGGACATTGTCGTCAATTACGACATCCCCGAACAGCCCGAAAACTACGTACACAGGGTGGGACGTACCGGACGGGGACAAAAAAAGGGTTATGCTGTATCCTTTTGCAGCAAGGATGAAAAGCAGTTGCTGAAAGCCATTGAAGCGTATATAGGAAACAAAATAGACGAATTAAAGATCGATAAGGAACTTTATATTGAAACCATCAGCTTTACGAATGATGAAACGCAGAATGACTGGAGAGCCTTATTGCGGGAGGAAGAAGAGAAGGATAAGAAAGCGGTGAGAAAAAAATAAACTCTCCCGTGGCGATGACTTTTGATTTTACCGGCATGCTGCCGTTCATTGCTACTGACCTTTCATGGCCTCAGCAAGCCTTGCGCCTTTCAGCAAACATTCTTCATATTCATGTTCCGGCACAGAGTCATACGTTATGGCGCTGCCAACCTTATAGCTTATTTCAGCGCGTTTTTCATTGTAAACCAGACTCCTGATAAGCACATTGAAATCGAAGTTACCATCCGGGTCAATGTATCCGAGGCATCCGCTGTAAATTCCCCGTGGGGCGTGTTCATAACGGGCAATGTGTTTCATTACTTCTATTTTAGGTGCCCCTGTCATACTTCCCATTGGAAAAACAGAATCCATTATCTCAAAAAAACCGGCTTCAGGTTTTAACCGGCCACTGACAGTGGAGATCAGGTGGTTCACTGACCTGAACGCATACGCCCCGCACAATTCATCCACCTTAATCGTTCCATGCCTGCAAACCCTCGCGAGATCGTTGCGCACCAGGTCGACTATCATCACATTTTCAGCGCGTTCCTTCACGCTCTGCTGTAATACTTCCAGCTGCAGGATATTATCTTCCCCTTCCCGCCGGCTATTGGTCCCTTTTATCGGCTGGGAAACAAGGGTCTCACCTGATCGGTAAAGAAACCTTTCGGGACTGCTGCACATAATGACCACACCGCGATGTTTGACAAAGGCCGCAAAAGGTGCTTGGGTCTGACTGTTAAGCCTGAGAAAGTATGGAAGATAATCCGTTTTAGGAGCAGGCGACCTGAATTCGATACAATAATTCATCTCATAATACCTGCCATGAATGATATCCTGCCTTATGTTCTCCACATTGCGCAGATATTCTTCACGGCTTGTCTGAGGCACGAAGCGGATATTCATTATGCCCGGTTCCGGTGATCCTTCTTCAAATGCTTCAAAATCCGCCAGCAATTGAGCAAACCTTGAGTCATCAACGCCGTTGTTATACACCTTTATATGGGATGCGCCCCTTTCTATGGCAAACACGATTTCGGCCTCGTAGAGCCAGGATTGGCAATCATGCGCATGCATGATATCCTGGTATTCAAAATACCCGAATATCCACCTGGTTCCATTTTCTATAATTCCTGATAATTCATTCCTGTTTACAGGAAGTTTCTTTTTCAGCCCCAGGCCTGCCAGGAATTCATAACGTCCGATACCTACCGCAGGAAGCACGCCGTTGCTGTCATATACATTACAATGATCGAACGTGTCGGCAAAACCATACAGTTTTGACTTGACCCTGCCGAGATCATCTATCCGTATATTACTCGCCGCTATTCCTGAAATATTCATATACTGTTTTTGCAAGTTTCGGCCCGATAATGTCTTTCAACTGCTCTTCGCTTGCCTCCTTTATTTTTTTTACGGATTTAAAATGCTTCAGCAGGAGACCGGTTGTCTTATCCCCCACCCCTTCTATCTCAGTCAGCGCGGAAATGGCAAATCCCTTGCTACGCCTGTTCCTGTGATGCGTGATGCCGAATCTGTGCGCCTCGTCCCTCATTTGCTGTATCACTTTCAATGTTTCCGATTTCTTGTCGAGATACAGCGGAAGCGGATCATTAGGATAATACAGTTCCTCAAGCCGTTTGGCAATGCCGATAATTGGCACCTGCCCGTAAATATTTAGCTCTTTGAGGGATTCTACGGCGGCACTCAGCTGTCCTTTGCCTCCATCCACGACAATAAGGTCGGGTAAGGGTGTATTCTCGGCCAGCATGCGGGAATACCGGCGGGTGATGACTTCCCTCATGGAAGCAAAATCGTCCGGACCCACCACCGTGCGTATATTAAAATGGCGGTAATCACTTTTACTCGGTTTGGCATTTTTAAAGACCACACACGCTGAAACAGGATTAGTCCCCTGAATATTGGAATTATCGAAACATTCTATATGTCGCGGCTGTTTACTAAGCCTCAGGTCCTTCTGCATGGTATTCAATATCCGGTCGACTTTCAGGTCAGGATCGAGTTTTTCTGCCGCCGCTTCCCGTTCGTGTTTCAGGTAAAATGCGTTCTTAAGGCTAAGGTCGAGCAGTTTTTTCTTATCACCCATGGTCGGGACAGTAATGGGAAAAGTGGTCTCTATATCCACTTTAAAAGGCACTATGAACTCTTCACTCTCACCCTGATTGGCATTTTTGAACTGGGCGATCGCATTTAATAATATTTCCTCGTCCGTTTCATCAATTTTCTTTTTAATTTCAAGGTTCTGGGATTGTATGATCATCCCATTCGCCACACGAAGATAGTTGATGAAGGCCGTATTTTCCGAGCTTGCCATGCCGAACACATCCACATTGTTGATACGCGTATTCACGACGGTGGATTTATGCTGGAACATTTCCAGGGAATCGAGTTTTTCCTTGAATTCCTGTGCCCTTTCAAACGCCAGCTCACCCACTGCCTCATCGATCTTTAGCCTGATGTGGCGCTTTACTTCTGCCAGATTACCCCTCAGGATATGGCGGATATTGGAAATACTCTGCAGGTAATCCTCCTGTGATTGCAGGGCCTGGCAAGGACCTTTGCAATTGCCTATCTGGTACTCGAGGCACACTTTGTAGTTGCCTGCGGCAATAGTTTTTGGAGTAAGTGGAAGGTTGCAATTGCGGGTGGGATATAGTTTCTGGATGAGATCCAGTATGGCCTGCATCATCTTTTTGCTGGCATAAGGTCCAAAATATTCGCTGCCGTCCCTGACTGGGTTACGCATAGGATAGACCTTTGGGAACGGCTCTTTTGTGATGCGGATAAAAGGATATGACTTATCATCCTTAAGATTGATATTATAACGGGGTTGGAACTCCTTGATCAGGGTATTCTCCAGCAACAACGCCTCATACTCCGAATCCACTATGGTAAACTGAATATCACGTATGCGCGACACCAGGAGGCTGGTCTTGCGGTTATCGTGCTGCTTGACGAAGTATGAAGTAACCCTTTTCCGGAGGTTCTTTGCCTTACCTACATAAATAATGTTCTGCTGCTCATCAAAGTACTTATATACTCCGGGCAGCTCCGGCAGGCGTGCTATGAGGTTCCGTATATTGACGGGTTCTTCCATTTTGGGATTCAAAAATAAGAATTAGGATTCGAAGATTCAGGATAGGATTGAACAATAATGGCATTACGTCTGTAATTACTGATGCCGCTGCCTGCATTTACCTTTTCCGAGTGCACGGAATTAATCACAAAAACGTATGTCTTACATTCAATTAAAATATGAGCTTCCGGGTATAGTCGGCCTTCTTTTTAACAAACCTTCAACAGGAAAAGCCATCAGTTCGCTGGCCCAGGCCATACTTCGGGGTCCCTCGCCGCTTTCCGTCATGGAGCGCGAACTTATCGCTTCCTATGTATCGTCGCTGAACGGCTGCCGGTTCTGCTACCTTTCCCATTCCGCAGTTGTCGACGAGCTCGCCGGTAACAAGGGTTACAGCAATACAGTGGTGGACAATCCGGATGGCACGTTGTTATCCCCTAAACTAAAGGCCTTACTGCGTATCGCCGGAAAAGTCCGGAAAAACGGCAGGGACGTGCTCCCTGAAGATATTGAGAACGCCAGGCTTTGGGGAGCTACCGATGAAGAAATCCACGATGCGGTTATTACCGCTGCGGCTTTCTGTTTTTTCAACAGGTATGTGGACGGTTTGAACACCAGGCCGATGAAACAGGACAGCGATTATGTAAAACCCGCCAAATCGCTGATAAAGCATGGCTATACCTTTCCGAATTTCATAGGAAAATTTTTCATGAAACGCATGTTCAGAAAATTCGCATAAACATGGATTGATAAGGGATAAAAAAAAGCCCCTGGGGCTGCCAGGGGCTTAAGTTTGAATTAGCTGTTTTCCTTTC
>CALMKH010000081.1 GCA_937867025.1 uncultured Bacteroidota bacterium
TCAAATGAAAGCAATTGTTTATAGCGCAATCCTTCAAGTGCATCACCTTTGACTGTTTTCACAATTTCGTAAGGGATAAGCTTATCGCCCGGATTATAGTCAGACAATGAGAGGGTCTTCGCTTCAGGTTTGAAATATTTTCCCAGCAATGCTTCTGCAAGCACGACGGTAACAGGCTGGTGCGAATATTGATTGAATGTTTTTACAATCACATAGGTGATATTTTTTCCGACCGCCAGCGCCGTATTGCTCGGAAGAGTCCATGGCGTAGTAGTCCATGCCAGCATATGCACATCGCCATTTTCAAGCAGTTTTTCTGCTGAAGGCTTTTCCAGCTCGAACATGGCTACGGCCGTTGTATCCTTTACGGGTTTGTATGTTCCCGGCTGGTTCAGCTCGTGAGATGACAAGCCCGTGCCTGCTGCGGGGCTGTAAGGTTGTATGGTATACCCTTTATACAGGTACCCTTTCTGGTGAAACTGTTTCAACAGGTACCACAAGGTTTCTATATATGCGTTTTCATACGTTATGTACGGATGATCCAGGTCCACCCAATAGCCCATGCGGGTGGTCAGATCGTCCCACTGGTCTTTGAACTCCATAACATCCTTGCGGCACTCGGCATTATATTGTTCGACAGAGATTGTCTTGCCTATATCTTCCTTGGTGATTCCAAGTCTTTTCTCAACCTGCAATTCAATAGGCAGGCCATGGGTGTCCCATCCCCCTTTCCTGTCCACGCGATAACCTTTAAGGGTTTTATACCGGCAGAATAAATCCTTGATCGCCCGGGCCATAACGTGATGTATGCCGGGCATTCCGTTGGCGCTTGGCGGACCTTCATAAAAAATAAACGCCTTGTCTTCGGGACGGCTGTTAATGCTTTTTGAAAAGGTCCCGTCAGTTTTCCAAAACTCAAGGATCTCTTGTTCAATTGCCGGCCAATTCACGTGTTTAAGCGTCCGATACATCGTATTTTTATAAAAGAGTGCAAAGGTAACTAAAAATTTGGTGAAATAAAAGCCGCTTACTTAAGGTTTAACAATTGGTGGTTGATGTCTGAAACGCGTTGCAGAACAGGGGTATCCAATTAATACCCATATTTCTCTTTCCATCTCTTTCTGAGAAACTCCCGCATTTCGTTTTCCCTGGCATTGTTGCCGGGCTCAAAGAATTTGGCGCCGGAAATACTGGATGGCAGAAATTCCATTTCTACGAAATTACCTGTATGCGCATGGGCATATTGATATCCTTTGCCATAATCCATGTCCTTCATAAGCTTTGTGGGAGCATTCCTCAAATGCAGGGGAACGGTCAGGTCTCCGGTTTTCCTTACCAGGTCGGTGGCAGCACCAATAGCCATATAGGAGGCATTGCTTTTAGGACTGCAGGCCAGGTATACTGCGCATTGGGATAAAATAATACGGCCCTCAGGCATCCCTATGGTCTGCACTGCTGTCATGGTGCTGGTTGCTATCACCAGCGCTGTCGGATTGGCATTTCCAATATCTTCGGAAGCCAGTATGAGCATTCTCCGGGCTATGAATTCGGGATTTTCTCCGCCTTCTATCATCCTGGCCAGGTAATAGACTGCGGCGTTCGGATCGCTTCCTCTCATACTCTTTATGAATGCTGAAATGATGTTATAGTGCTCCTCACCGGCCTTATCGTAAATAACCTGCCTGTTCTGAAGGGCTTTCTGTATCTTCTCATCCGTGATCCTTACCGGGGATTTTTCCTGCATGGCCAGCATATCAATGATATTCAGAAGTTTTCTTCCATCCCCTCCGCTGTATTGCAGCAAGGCGTGATCCTCTTCAATACTGACGTTCTTTTCTTTCAGGAATGCGTCTTTTTCTATCGCCTGTTTAGCCATCCGGAGCAGATCTTCCGCTGAAAGTTCCCTGAGTACATACACCTGGCAACGCGACAATAATGCATTGTTAACCTCGAATGACGGATTTTCCGTAGTAGCGCCTATCAGGAGGATATTCCCCGACTCAACAGCACCGAGCAATGCATCCTGCTGGCTTTTGTTGAACCGGTGTATTTCGTCCAGGAACAACAATATCCTGCCCTTTTCCTTTGAATCGGCTATGATCTTCCTTATATCACCTACCCCCGCGCTGATTGCGCTTAACTGTACGAACGGAAGCTGCAGCGTTTCCCCTATGATACGCGCCAGGGTGGTTTTTCCAACCCCGGGAGGACCCCAGAATATCATACTTGGAATGCTTCCCGATTCAATAAAATTCCTCAATGGTGCTCCCGCTCCCGTCAGATGTTCCTGTCCCACAAAATCCTCAAGCTTTAAAGGCCTGACACGTTCTGCGAGTGGTACATTCTGCATAGTTCGCAAAGTTAAATAAAAGTAATGGAATTGAGCATCGTCAGGAATATGACGGGAATGATTTTTCTCATCCTCTGTGCAATGAAATATTACAGTCGTTTTTACGTTTATACGGTGAATGAAGCGACTTAAATGGACATTTGGTACCGTTATGGCCTTTCTGATAAGCTGCAACAGTCATGCAAGTCCTGAAACATATAACAGGCCAGCCCCACCTGTACAAAAAGCGGTAAATGAACAATATGTCCCGGATACCGGTTTCAGGTCTGTTCACATCCTGGTGGCCTTATGCGACAATACTTTTCAGGGGATAGTGCCTGTGCCTCCGAAAATCGGAAACGGTCAGCAGCCTCAGTCCAACCTTTACTGGGGATGCGGTTACGGTATAAAGAGTTATTTTAAAAAAAGTGCCGAATGGACGTTAATAAGATCGATCGTTATAGATTCCATAAAAATGCAACGGCTGATTTTCAAACATGTCTCCAAAAAAGTGTATATGGTGGCAGACGCATATAACGGCAAATATATCATGAACTGTACAGTCGATTTCCTGAATTCATGCGCTGGCAAATTCAAGGATACTGTTCATGCGGATAGTCATGTCATAGGGATTAACGGCGGTTCGGACCTGCTCTGTTATATCGGGCACGACGGGCTTATGGATTTCGATCTTCCCGATACGTTTTCCAATACGGACGGATTAAAGCGCGACTGTATCATACTGGCCTGTATCAGTAAATCCTATTTCTCACCTTTCATAAGTAAAGCAGGCGCCAATCCCCTTGTATGGACCACGGGGCTTATGTGTCCTGAGGCGTACACCGTACACGATGCCATTTCAGGGTATGTGCGGAATGAAACACCCGAGCAGGTGAGATCAAGGGCTGCCCAAGCCTACTCCAGATACCAGAAATGCGGACTGAAAGCTGCAAGAAATTTGTTGGTGACGGGATTTTAACGGATCAATACAAAACTCGCTTTTTTATAATGCCAGATCCCTTTAAAATCCTTCACCTTAAAAGTGACTGCATAAACCCCTTCCATCACCGGTTCGCCCTGGTAGGTGCCGTCCCACGGTTCGCCTTTATCTGTCTGGAATATCAATTCTCCCCAGCGATTGAAAATATTCATGCTGTAATTCACAATGCCGATGCCGCCAGGGGCATATAGGTCGTTAATGCCGTCCTCATTAGGAGAGAACGCGGTTGGGGCATTAAAGACGAAAAGGTATTTTATACGTATCTTTTTAATGAATGAATCCACGCACAGGTGTTTATTCATGGTTGTCTGACGTATATAGAACACCCCGCTGTCAGGATAACTTTTTACGAGGTTCCTCACGGATGACATGGTTCCGTCGCCCAGGTCATACCATACTGAGTCAGCTCCTGAACTGAGATCGCTGATAACAATTGTGGGATCCACTATGGTAGCCTCTTCCGGATCCGTTGAAAACAGGGCTTTCGGAACAGGGTGAACCAATACGGTGTGCGAAGAATCGTAGCTGCAATTATATCCGGTAATGATCTTCAGTTTTACATTATAACTGCCATCCGTTTTATATATGTGACTGGGATCCTTAATAGCTCCTGACGTACCGTCGTCAAAATCCCAATTATATGTTTTAATGCTTGAATTCGGCACATAGCACAGATCCTTGAAAAGCATAACATCACCTAGGCATACATCCTTCCATGCAAAATCAACCTTTACGGGAGGATAACTGCTGATAAGGTGTTCTGTGGAATCCTTACACCCAAAATCGCTTTCGGCAATAAGCTTTACCGGGTAGTTGCCCGCAGCAGGAAAACTGTGTGAAGGATTGGGATCTGTGGAAGAAAACTGATCCCCAAAGTTCCAATACACTTTGCTGATGGTTCCTGATGGTATTGATAAAACGGATGAGAAATCGAAAGCATTGTCCACACATTTGTTAGTATCGCTAAAATCAACCAGTGGCAAGGGATAAACGACTATTGTCTTTTGGGTATCATATACGCAGCCTTCCATACTCGTAACCTTGAGGCTGACGGTGTAAACACCCCATTTCGAAAACTTGTAGGTGAGGTTCTGGAGGAAAGATGAATCTGATGGGCTTACTTTCCATTTCCAGGCCGAAATGCCTGTGTTGATGAAGGTGGTTTTGTCAATGAGCCGGATGCTGTCGGAAACACAAATATCATATGGATTAAAATCGGCGGTAAGCTTCGGGTACACAATGGTTCGGCCAAGGAACGTATCGCTGCAGGTTTTATCTGAAGTGATGGTCTGCCTGATATCGAATGTATCCCCTGTATTAAATGTATGTGCAAAATCCTTCAGATTATATGCGTTTCCATCGCTTAACTGGTATTCCCATGCACTGATGGTTCCTTTTGACAGGCTTGACTGATCAGTAATTTTACTGGCTTCCAGCTCGCAAACGTTTTTAACATTAAAGGCCGCTTTGGGATTCGGATGTATATACGCAGTTTTTACCGCCGTATCACGGCAGCCGAAATCAGAGGCAACCATCAGATGGATTGCATATGCTGTGTCCTTGAGCAATAAAAAGGCGGGCGAGTATTCACCGGATGCAAACGATGCGCATGTCCATTCGTACCGTATTATTGAATCCCCGGAAATAGCCGATGAATTAAGGCAGTTCAGGCTATCGCCCAAACACTTGTCAGAAACGGTAAAGTTTGCATCGGGCTTCGGATGGATGATCACCGTCCTGACCGATGTATCATAGCAATTCTTGTCTGTTCCCACAGATAACAGGACATCAAAGGTATCGGCAGTCGCATACAGGTGCCTTAAATCTTTTGACACATAACTGGTTCCATCCCCGGTATTCCATGACATTTCCTGTATTTGACCCGTGGAAACCACAGAAATATTGACTGCGGAAAGGCTATCACCCGCGCATACATCGAACGTAGTAAAAGCCGCTTTGGGAAGGGGATTTAGATGCACAGTCCGCCTGATTGAATCCGTACACCCGCCGGAGGACTTTACTTCAAGCTTTACGGATGACTGTAAAAGGCCTGCCATGTCAAAATCCCAGACATTCACACCCAATGTATCGGTTTGGAAAAAATACCATTTCCTGAATACAATGCTATCATTGGCAATCGTTGATGAATCCCTGATCTGCAGAACATTCCCCTGGCATGTTTCGGGGAATCCGAATCGCGCTTCCGGAACCGGATTGACCTTTACAGTCATAGAATCCGTATCTGTGCATCCCTTGGAATCTGTCACTGTAGCTTTGAATACTTGCGTACTTAGGGCTGTGCTGCCGGTGATGAACTTTGTGCTGTCCCCGACAAGCATAGCAGGTTGCCACCTGATGCTGTGAGGCGCTGTGCCATTCGTCGAAGCTGCTTTTAACAGCACATTCTTACCTTCACAAACTGTTGTATCCTTTTGAATAAGGTTTAATTCAGGCAGGCTGAATACGTTTATCTTCACCGTATCTTTACTTGTGCACATGCCACGATAAGTGGTCAGGACGTATTGCTTGGTGATAAAGCCTGTTCCCGCATTTTGCACGGTCACATCAGGCTGGGCCAGCGTATCCGAATTAAAATCTGCCCCGGGCCACCACAAGTATTTAAATGTGTTTACGGCTGGTTTACCTATATTCAGTTTGGCTCCACTGCATACTTCCGCGGAAGTTCCTGCGTTTTTCAAGGCAGGGACCGGGAATTTCGCCGTATTAAAAACGCAGCTGCATGACGATGAATCCAGAGTCAAAAACAATGCGCATGAATAGCCGGGCTTTACATCCAGGGTCTTGCTTATGTCCACATAGCCGTTTTTCGCCAGATTTAACCAGAGGGTATCGACTCCCGTGACTACATCATTTTTATCTACTGTTCCCGAACCGTTCGCATCATAAACAACTTTATAAATAAGAGGCTTGTCCGACCTAAAAGAGTTGCCGGCATTAAACACCCGGTATGCAAGGTTTAAGGTTTCAGAGTCATAGGACGTCTGTTGTATGGATGCCTTTAAATTCGTGAACCGGATGTCTCCTTTCACCACCTTGGGATTGATAAAACTGTTACCGGTCACCACGTTGATCCTGCATTTGGAACTATCGGCAATACAGATCACTTCCTGTTTGACTGCCGACTGGCTGTAAAGATCAGCCGCGCCACACGGCAGGTATTTTCCATCGGAATTAAATCCAAAATTAAACTCCATACTGTCTCCCGGGCTGATATTGCCGGTAAGACTGAATTCCACCTCAGTGGCGCCATTGATATTCTTTGTTTTGGTGAGGGTGTTATCCGGCGCGTTATTAATTCCCAGGAACAATGCGGAGTCATAGTTCATCCCCTGAAGCAGGAATGCCTGGTATTTGTCTTCTGTGCCTGTTTTACCCGGGCCCAGATTAATGATCTTCACTTTCACTTTTGTTGATTTTTCACACGGAAAAATGCTGTCGGAAGTCACTTTCAGCAGGGTATAATACGGTCTTGTCACACCCTTTATATTCAAGGGGTTGCTTATTGCCGGATAGGCTATAACCGGATTACCGCATTTTATATTGCCGGACGCGCTGGCCCGTATATAATTGCCGCTTGAATAATCGCAATCTGTTTTCACCCTGAACCGGATGATGATCTTATTCTTTGCAGTATCCGAAACGCCTTTAAACCCTGCAGACAAAGCGCTGCTTATGGTTGAAAGGTCCCATTCATACGCTGTTCCGCTCTTTAATACAGGTGACGGAATGGATACCGATGAACTTTTATGGGGATATTGCATCGAGCATGATCCTGTTACTACTGTCATGCCGACAGGAAGGTTAAGTATGGCTTTGGTATTGTATCCTGTTGTAGCGCCAATATTTTCGAGGGTGAACGTATATGGAACGGAAGCGCACAGATCGGCTGTGACAACGGAATCTGAAAGTGTTGCCTGATATTGGGTGTTTTGCGGTTCCAGGTATAAGGCAATCCTCTCTTTGGAGCAATTATAACCTGAGATGTCAGTGGGATAAGACTGGCAATTCCAGCCTGAATAAAGAATGACGCTATCCTTGTTGCATGAATTATAAATTGCTCTTATCCTGAATTTCCTCGTATTGTTGTAAGGCATGGTGCCCGCCCTGAAAATCCCATTTGCCGAAGGTAAAAACGTATCGGCTGTCATATCTTTTATCTGGACGATTTTAATAGCTCCTGAATTATCGGGAGCAAACCAGGTATTGATATTGCTGAAAGTGGAAGAATAATTGGTATATATCAGTTCCCATTCAGCCGTATCCTTCGCGGCGTATATGGTGGGGGACAATGCCCGTATGGCTGTAACAGGCTTATTGTAAACAACCTGGTCATTTCCCACATTGGAAATGGTGTCGTAACCAGTGCCCAGGGTGTTCCTCCTTTCAAAAATAAAATCATACTTTAAAGGTTGGCCAGCTGTGCCCTGTATCTCGCACGAAGGTTCTATATATGCTACAAAATATCCATGGAAACCATCATCGCTCAGGTTGATGGTTCCCTTCGCCGAATCTTTATAATACCTGGAAACATCAAATAGCAATGGCGTGGAGTTGATATTGACCGGCCGCACGGAATCCTTTGTTTCATAGGTTGTCTTGTTGGACCCGCTGGTCCTGTACTGAGCCATAATACCTGATTTATACCTGAATCCCTGGGGCATGTTGAGTTTTATGGTTTTCAGCTTTGCAAAATTCCGGTACTCATAAGGAAAGTAATTATTTCCCCCGTAATTGCTGCAGCAGGCGCCAATTCCGAGATAAAAATAATTATTGACAGCCAGTTGGTTGCATGAGTTCACCTGGTAAACATCGCTGCAACAGCTTGTAAAATAATACCCTGCCATTATCATCTGGCCTGAGAAGGTGTCGCATTGGAATTTATTCGAACTGGATGTGGGATTATTGACATTGCTGGTATAAAAGCGGTTGTTAAAAAACACATTGGCCACAGCCCCGCCAATATTTTTACTGACCCTGAACTTCACCCTGACAATGAGACTGTCATCATTGCTGTACCTGAATCCCGAGGATACGCATGATAGCATTGAATCCGTGCTAAGGTCCACTTTGAAAGTGGCATTTGCTCCCGATACCGTCTTCCAGCTTTTCACCTGGCTGCAATTGACAGACAGGGTCACTCCCCTTCTGTATACCAGCAACTGCACTCCCGCCACTTCCAGGTTATTTCCATTGGTCACAATGCTCTCGATATAGGCATTCCTCCAGGTAATGATAGTGGCCGATCTTTTGATGACCCCGGTATATTCAGCCATGATGGTATCACCAACAAAACATCTTTCCTCCCTTATGTTCAGGGTGTCAAGACTCCCCGACGCATCGGCGATCCCGTCATTATTGTTGTCAGGCTTCCCGAAATTTATCCGCTGAACCGAAAAATTCCGGAACCTCATACCACCGTTGCAATTGGAAATACAATGTATCTTGGTTTGAAGGGTTTGACACGTAAAATAATGCCACTCCTGGGGATTGCAGTTTTTATCCGGGTTGTAACGGATCTGCAATCCGATGTTGTTGACGCCATTGGATCCGGCCTTGGAACAGTCGGCTTTCAGGTAAAAGACCAGTTCGGAATTTACCATACTGATTGGGACAGGGTGAGGAAAAAATCCTCTTAACGTATCACCTTTTGATATAATGCTGTCAGGGCTCCACTTACCGTTAAGGTCGGCATTTATAAAATAGAGGTCCTTCTTTAGTTTGCTGTGAATAAGGCCCTTGGGCAAAATCAGGTCGACGACATACCTGGCATTGCTTGTTCTTGGAAGAAAATTGGCTGATGAAATGAGCAGCCTGTATTCCCCGATCTGGTTATTGATGAGATCTGTCGGAATAAAAGAAGAGGATGCGAAGGAATGGTAATCATACACCTTGCCCCAGGCCCAGGGAATGATCTTTAGATTCTTGCACTGATCCCTGTATTCGGCATGATATGCCCAGCTGTTGACGACGTAACTGCCGTTGGTGCATGGCGGTGGAACGCAGGTCCTTGTATCCCAGGTGACAAAAAATGTGTCATTGGGCTTTAAATCAGGGATTTTCATTCTGAAAAAACCTATAGGATATAATCCTATGCATCCATAATAACCCAGGTTGTATGTTGCCGTTGTGCTGTCAAAGGAAGCTCTTGTCCATTTGGTTTTTGATCCTACCCTTATCCTTACCGAATTGGTATCAAAGGTGGACGTCATATAGGGGTAGTTCAGGGATATGGCCACTCTCACCTGCGTAGCCGGCATATTGCCCGTATTGACGAACCTTAATTCGGATTTGAACGTCTTGTTGTTAAAGCATGTAGGTGTAACAGGGAAAGCCAGGGCTTTCAGTACGGGCGAATTATTGCTGATAATGGCAGATCCGGATGTCTTGGCTACCTGGCAGGATTTTAAATTGCAGCCCCATGACAATTCCATATTGGTATTCAGGTTTTTGCATCCTTTTATAACAGTGGAATCCACCAGGGTTACCGATTCATTCTGGTCGAGAAACGTATCAAGATTGCCGATAGTCTTGAAAAATGTTGTTCCGAAGGTGGTAATAACTGTGTCGCCTTTAAAAACAGTTGTACCCTTGCTGACAAAATATGTCGAAATGTCTTTTCCGTTGATCCTGGTCAGTTTTATTTCCTTCAAAGGACCTTTGCCATAATTACCGATAGTAATGCTGCGGCCGAATTTTGATCCGATATCGCCTGTAAATGAAAGATTTGTAATGGTCCCGAATTGAACAGACGGCACCCGCACGGAAAATGGAACGGATATGCCAAGGTCAAAATTCCCTGTATAGTCAGCCCGGATTGCGATGACCGGTGAATTGTTATTGTTGATGTAGGACAGGAGATTGCAGTCGGCGCTCAACATCACCCTGAATCGTATGTTTTTGGCTATACCGAGATTCGGAACATTGAATACGGGCTGATTAAGGTTTGCTATATTTTTTTCCGTCATTCCCAATCCGGAAAGTGAATTGGGAACATACAGGATTCCCGGTGCCAGGGTCAGTTTCACCGTTATATTTGATACGGTGCCGGAAGATATGTTGTATATCTCGACTGAAGCAGAATCATTTGTTCCGCAAATGGACAAAAGTTTGGGCGGTGTGCTTTGAATGGATAAACGATTTCCCTGACCCTCAACCTTGAGGGTGAACAGAAGTGCAAGAAGGAAAAACAGTGATTTTTTATGCCTGTAAAATCTTTCCAAGAAAGCAAATATATTTCAAACAGCTTAAAAAACAACTATGACATTCGATAATAAAGGTAACTCCTTTATTTCCATTCGTTTCTATTAATTTTAAATGTGCAAAAATTTGTGTAGGTTTGCCCTTTAATTTATGCAAAGAGATTCCGTCATTTTCGATCTTATCCGTGAAGAACAGAACCGCCAGGAACATGGTATTGAACTTATAGCTTCAGAAAACTTTGTGTCAAAGCAGGTTATGGAAGCTATGGGAAGTGTGCTCACCAATAAATATGCAGAGGGGTTACCGGGTAAAAGATATTACGGCGGTTGTGAAGTGGTGGATAAAGTGGAGCAACTGGCCATCGACCGCATTAAACAATTATTCGGCGCTGAATGGGCAAATGTTCAGCCTCACAGCGGAGCCCAGGCCAATGCTGCCGTCATGCTCGGCTGCCTTAATGCCGGCGATAAAATTCTCGGGTTCGATTTAAGTCATGGCGGTCACCTGACACATGGGTCGCCTGTTAATTTTTCAGGGAAGCTTTATGTACCTAGCTTTTACGGTGTTGAAGAAAGTACAGGTACTATCGATTTTAACAAGGTCAGCGATATAGCAAAACGTGAAAAACCTAAACTGATCATATGCGGTGCGTCCTCATACAGCAGGGACTGGGATTATAAGACATTAAGGGAAATAGCCGACAGTGTGGGAGCCCTTCTGATGGCAGATATTTCTCACCCTGCAGGGCTTATTGCCACAGGCCTGCTGAACAATCCCATGCATCACTGCCATATTGTGACCTCAACCACCCATAAAACCCTCCGCGGGCCAAGAGGTGGTGTGATCCTGATGGGTAAGGATTTTGAAAACCCATGGGGGCACAAAACACCAAAAGGTGATCTGAAGATGATGAGTGCTGTTCTGGACGGGGCTGTTTTCCCGGGAACACAGGGTGGCCCTCTTGAACATGTCATTGCAGCTAAAGCCGTGGCATTCGGCGAGGCTTTGACACCGGAATACACAACATACATGAAACAGGTGAAATCGAATGCTGCAGCACTAGCAAAAGCCATGGTGGATATGGGTTATAAAATCATATCGGGGGGAACTGATAATCACCTGATGCTGATTGACCTCAGACCTAAAGGCGATGAAATCACAGGTAAGCTGGCAGAAAATACGCTTGTTAAATGCGATATTACCATCAACAAGAACACTGTGCCTTTCGAAACCAGATCGCCATTTGTCACTTCCGGAATCAGGCTCGGAACCCCAGCTGTCACTACCAGGGGCATGAAAGAAACCGATATGCAGACCATAGCCAACTTCATTAATGAAGCGCTAATGAACCATTCGGATGACAAAAAGCTTGAAACCATAAAAGCTGAAGTCAACAGACTGATGCAAAAATTCCCTCTCTACAGCTAAGTTTCTCCATGCTGTATTTCAGAACCATATTATTGTGGCTCGCTTTTCTCTTATTTATCATACAGGATTTTATTGAGTTTAATAACATAAGCGCAGGTTTGTTTTTCCGCCTCATACCGAGCGGTTTCCTGCTTCTATGGTTCCTGCTTTCCATTTTCATAAAAGAAAATCTGAGGATTGAAAGCAGGAAGCTGTCCAAAGGCATGATTTTGTCGCTCCGGATATTAAGACCTTCGGCAAGCCTGAGCATCATCCTGGGCGCCATTTTTAAGATCCTGCACTACCCATTCAGCAACTTCCTGCTCATTGCAGGGATCGGCCTGATGGCCCTTTACTCTACCCTATTGTGTTTTATTGCCATCCACAAAGAGGATTACAATCCTGATATTTTGGATGATCTTGACGACTGATCATCAAATATCTGTGATTTAATTTTGTAATTTTCTTAAAGTTGCATACATTTGGAAATAAATATGTTTCCAAAAGCACTTTTTGCATTGTTACTAATTGGTTTTCAGCAAGCTGCATGTTGCGAAGACACACTTTCCAAACCCGCGAAACACGAATTGGGTTTCAACACGACATTATTGATCAAACAGGTTTTAAGTTTTAATCCAAGCAATATACCCTTCAGCCCATATATGGTTACCTACAAATATACCCTGGGAAAACAAACTAATCTAAGGGCCGGTGCCGGTATCACAGTACAGAAAACATCTTCTACGGAAAATGATATCAATAAAAGGCATTCCAAGTTTTACAGTATGGATTACAGGCTTGGTGCAGAAATCCAGAAAATGCTGACCCAGCGCTGGAAAGCATATTATGGTATTGATATCGTTTACATGTATAATGAAACCTTCACTGAATTTCAGTTCAATACATTCAGCAGCCAGACAAAGGGTTACGGAATCGGTCCGGTTGCAGGCATCCAGTGTTATCTTACCAAACGCCTGAGCCTGTTTACCGAAACAACGCTTTATTTTACCAATACGGATGAAAGAATCAAAAATACCAGCAGTTCTCCATTTGGTCAAAACAGTTCCAGCCACAGCAATATTCTCAGGGGAGATATAAAACTACCAACTACTTTATACCTGGCATTTAAACTATAATATTATGAAAACTTCTTTTAAACTTTGCCTAAGCCTTTCCATTGTTTCATTAGCTCTGGCAAGCGGGTGCCAAAAATCAAAGATCCAAAACTCCGTCAACAGGGAACCCTCTCTACCATCTCAGCCGTACGCGTATAATGCTGTCAGCGACGAGATAGCCACTCTCGGCCGCGTACTTTTTTACGAAGTTCAGCTTTCTGCAAATAATACGGTGTCGTGTGGCACCTGTCACATACAAGCTCTGGGCTTTTCAGACGGTAAACAATTCAGCGCAGGACTTGCTGACCGGCATACCAGCAGGAATACACCCGGAATTACCAGTGAATCCCAAAACTTCGGCTTATTCTGGGATTCCAGGGCATCGGATTTTGAGGATTTGGTGCTTCGTCCGGTCACCAACCATACCGAAATGGGCATCCTGGATATCAATACGATTCCCGACAAACTTAAAAATCTGCCCTATTACTCCAAACTTTTTGATGAGGCTTTCGGCAGCAGCGAAATAACGGTCGACAAAATACGCCAGAGCATGGCTGCTTTTCTTTCTGCCCTGACAAGGCCGCAGCATTCCAAATTTGAACAGGGACGTTCCTCTTCAAACAGTAACCTGAACGCCATGGAACTGATGGGTATGGAAATTTTTACAAACAAAGGCAAATGCTCCCAGTGTCATACATTATCCTCTTTCGGATGGGGTGATGCTGCCAATATAGGGCTAGAACTCGACTACACTGATAAAGGTATGGGTGCTATAGAAAATGCTGACGGAACCATAAATGAATTTGCCGAAGGCATGTTCCGTATCCCGTCTTTATTTAATATTGAACTGACCGCGCCCTATATGCATGATGGCAGGTTCCGTACGCTGGAAGACGTGGTGGAACACTATAACTCAGGGATTAAGAATCACAAAAATCTCGATTGGCGTTTAAGGGACTTTACCAATAATGGTTCCGGAAACCCCCAGTCACTTGGCTTAAACGATATGGAAAAGAAAAGTCTTGTTGCATTCCTGAAGACGCTTACCGATTGGGATTACGTAAATGACCCGAGGTTTAACAATCCTTTTATTCATTAATTTAAAAGGATCAAACCTGTTTTTACCCAGCAAAGACAAGTTTAACCAGGCAAATACTGTCAAACTGAACCAGGAATGTGTATCCCACTGATGTTTCATATTTAATTTTTTGATCATAAAATTCATAATACGAAACGATTTCAATTGTATCCTTCACCATTTCTGCGCTTAGCTTATAATTATAATTTAGTTTTCCTTGTACCCTCCTTAAACTGGTCTTAATAAGCCTCTTATACTTTAATTCAGCTAATGTATAGGAACCCAACTCCCTGATCAGATCCTTTCCCAAAAGAACATCCATGCCTGCCTTTCCAGGTATGGGGATATATATTTCATTCCCTATATCCTTATGCAGAGATATGACATCCCGGATATTTGCTGTGTCCGTCAGGCAATTCTTTGAACTCCTTAAGTATGCATCAAGGCTTGGGGTGGAATCCATCCCGTTTACATATCCTTTTTTAAACATGTTTACGGAATCTGCGTATGCTGATGTCTCACCCGGATGATCTGAATCCTTTTCGTTCTGATTCCTTTTTGACTCGACACACATAGTCAGCATCATGCAAATAGATAAACTTAGGGTCAGGAGTGTTGAATATCCCATTTTTTGTCTTATCTGGCTAATTTAAACCGAATCCTTTACAATAAAAAAGGCGCATCCCTGGAGGGATGCGCCTTTCTATCTTAGTTTCTTATTTCTTACTGAAGAACTACGCGTTTGGTGATGACATGTCCATCAGCAATTAACTTGATGGTGTATACACCGCTGGCATTGTTAGTCAGATCAACATCAAACCTGCCGGCTTCTGCGAATTCTTTTACGATGATGGCTTGACCCATTGCATTGTAAACTTCTACAGTTGCTTTTTCAGCGATCAGTCCTTTCAGATCAACAGTAACCAGTCCGTTAGTTGGGTTAGGATACACATTTACTGACTCTTCGATCTTCACTGGATCTACACCAACAGTGCTGTTGATACAGTTTGGCCAGTAGGTGTACTGAACTATCCTTGTGAACTCGTCAGAAGTGTTACCGCTTGGATCAGTTACCCTGTAAGTGATGGTATAGATACCTTCCTGCCATTTGTTTACGTTTTGGTTAACGATTTCAACCAATGGCTTCAGTTGAGATGGGCTATAGTAGTTGTCTGTAGTAGAGATACCCCACATTGGCCAGATATCTTCACCTACACAACCCTGGATAGCTGAACCCCAGATTCTTGGAGCTTTTGTATCAACTACATTTACAGTCCTTGTTTTCTGAGTTACGTTACCAGAACCGTCTACAGCTTCGAACACTTCAGTGTAAGTGCCGAGTACGTTAGGATTAACGTTGCTTGAAAGTTTGACCAGGCTCACCTGACCAGCTGGGTAGTAGTTATCAGTTACAGAAGCTGCTACTGAGTTGTAAGGAGTTCTTACTTCATGCTGAACTACATCGAAAGTATTCAGACTGATTACAGGAGGAACAAAGTCATCTACCCTGTAGTTCCTGATAATCGGAGCAGAGATGTTACCGCTCTGGTCAACTGCAGTGTAAGTTACAGGATATGTCCTTCTGAGCAGGGTGTTAACCGGACCGTTGAAGCCCCAATCCTTGGTCAGGGTTGGATTCAGGTCGTAC
This sequence comes from uncultured Bacteroidota bacterium, assembly GCA_937867025.1. GTDB lineage: Bacteria > Bacteroidota > Bacteroidia > NS11-12g > UBA955 > JABMMZ01. The sequence goes on from CALMKH010000081.1 coordinate 15,799, forward strand.
CTGTCAGTGGCAATTGTCTGGTCGAACCATACGCTTCCGATCTGGATCTTAGCGTCACCAAGAGTATCAATCACTGGAGCTTTTGTATCTTCAACACATACGTTCCTTGTTTTGGTAACGCTGTTACCTGCAACGTCCTGAACGTAGTAAGTAAGAGTGTAAACGCCTATTGTACGGGTGTCTACAGTTCCGGTTACAACGATTGAAGAAGTCATGTTGAATGGAGCCTTGTTGTCAGTTGCAGTTGCACCTGGATCAACATATGGAGCATTTTCCCTGTCAGCTTCTATACAACCTGGAGCACCTGGATTCAGGGTCAGGATTGGCAGAGTAAGGTCGTTCACCACAATGATGGTACGGATAACAGGCAATGCCTTGTTGTTTGACTTGTCAGTTACATTGTATTCGTAAGTGTACAGGCCTGGAACAGCAGCATCAAGATCATTTGTAGTGAGGATATCGTTAGTAAGGTCGCCCTCAGATGGATCCCAGGCAGTTGCACCGGCATCTGTATAAGTTGAACCTACTTCGATCCTTACAGTATCGTCGCCGATAAGAGTGATGACCGGAGGAGCATTGTCGTTGCCGAGGAGAATACCGTAATCTTCGAATTCACCTGCAGTTATAGGACCGCATGCAGTAGTAGATTCATTATTGTAGTTGATAGCCACACGCATCTTGGTCAATCCTTCGAATGAAGCTGACAAGGCAGGAACGGTAAACTGGTAGGTCAGAACCTGATTGTAAGTGCTTGATTCTGCAGTTATCAATTCGTCCTGATCATCGAAGTCACCGTCGATATTCCAGTCGATCCAGATCTTTCTGTTAGCTGGGTCTACGCTGCTGTTCCTTGATACCTCAACAGTATATTTCTTACCGTAAGTCAGGTTAGCTTTGTGTTGACCGCTGTAGTCAGTGTAAGATTTGTCACCTGAGGTGCTGTAGTTATTGATAAGATCATTAGTTCCGTCGATAAGCCTTACCCTGTTGATTCCTACGTCATTACTAATGATATAGGCATCTGGATTGCAATAGTTAAGAGCGCAGATGAATTTGTTCTTCACCACAGTCTTGGTAGTATTGGTCGGATCCAGTGAATTGTAAGCTTTCAGAGTGATAGTGTAGCAGCCAGGAGCAGTGAATTTGATCCTTGGTTTAGGAATTGTATCACCAGGGGTTGCATTATACTTGATAAAGCCTGCGCCATAAGTAGATGGGCCTGCAGGAGGATTCATCAGCGTATAGGTAGTTGGGAATATTGTCCACTCGAACCTGTTGGCATTGTCGCTCAGCGGAGTGAGTGTAGCAATGTCAACATTGATGTTCGGCCTGCGGGTAGACGCCATGAAATCGAGCATAGTCTGCTGATTTGGAGTCACAACGTTAACCGTCGAACAGGATTTGTTGTTTCCTACACAAGACTTGATTTCCAGACATACATTATATTGTCCGTCTGTATAGAAGGTATAATTAAAGTCTTTTTTGGTGTTGTTTGGAACCTGCTGATCATCAATAGTCCATTCCCAGGTTGGTACACCAACAATATTTGTAGTAGTATTGGTGAAGCTAACAGGAGTGCTGTTATAACTTGGAACAGTATTGGTGTTGAAGGTAGGTGTTGCTACAGTTGCAGGGCCAAGTTCTGAAGTGTATGAACCAGCGTATCCGGAGTCAGTACCGGTAGCGTCAGATTCAAACAGGATATACATGCTTCCGCTGGTCGCAGTAACTTTTTGAGGAACCTTGATTCCGGCACCACCCCATGAAGCAAGAAGTGTAGAACCAGGACCGCCCGGAGTTCTGCCATCCCAAACGCTCAACTTGTCAGCCGGGTCTTTGAATTTCAATTTGGTCATTGTCAATTCGATCTTCTTGGCATTGCAAGGAGTGATCTGCAGGAATGAACGGGTACCGAGACCTTGGTTACCTCCGGCGCTATAATCATAATTCTTTACTGGTCCGCCATCGTCATAGATTGTACCACTGGTGCTACCTACAATGTTATCGTTGTTAGGACCATAGGTTCCGAAACCGAGATTATACTGAGTAGGCAATATGACAGTTACATAACAAACTTTCTTTTTAGGAGCTGAAGGACCCACATCATTTTTGCAAGTCATAACAACAGTGTAGCAACCAGGGACATCAAAAGCAAATTCAGGGTTTTGAGTAAACTCGTCTGCACCTGTTCCCCAAGGATCTGAATAAACTTCTCCTGTTGCCAGGCCTGGATAGAAACCTGAAGAGGCATAAGTAGTAGAGTCATATACATCCCATGTCCACTCCCAAGGGCCATTTGTGGAAAGATCAAAAAGCCTCATAGATTCATATTGCTCAACCAATACCCTGTCAGCAACGAAATCCACTACAGGAACTGCAGTCGGAGCTTTGATATTCAGGCATTTAACGATACTGTCTTTTCCAAGGCAGTTAGTGCTTTTCAATTTAACACATTTGTTACCTATAGAATTCCAGGTATAGTTAAAGTTAACGCTGTTTGGAGATTCGATGGTACCATCGTTGTTGGCATCCCACACGTGGGAGATATAGCCTGACTGGTTGCTGTTGATGAATTTTACAACAGATTTAACCCAGGCGTCGGATGGTGCTACGAAATTGGCGGAAACGCTGGTAGGCAGCAACAGGTTGATGCTGAAGTCCACAGTCTCACCATAATAAGGAGGTCCTGCACTGCAACCGGTACAACCGTAGGAAGCCTGCATGGCATACCCTGAGTAGTTACCCACAACCCTCATACGGGTTGCACTTGGAGTAATGTTACATGGTACGGTGAAAGTACGTGAACCCAATGATGATGGAGTCTGAACTGTTCCAGGAACGCTGAAGCTTCCAAGATATTCACCTGCATCAAGAAAATCCTTATCGTTGTTGAAATCGATGAATACACCGATTGAACCACCATAAGCATAAGAACCGCTTGATCCGCTGGCTTCTACCGTATAAGTATTTCCGGCAGTGATATCAAAGGCCCTGCTTGGGGTGTTAGATAATCTCCACTCCTGTCCGCAGTTTGTGCTTCCGCTGAAACCGTCGGCCGGTTGGTTATATATAACATTACCCCCGGAACTGATACGGATCTGCTCCAACGCAAAAATGTAGTTGGCCGAAGTATAACCGCCGGTTGAAGAACTTTGGTAGTAATGGAACCCGTCACACCAGGGTGCCTGGGCATTTGCTGTGAACGTACCCGTGGTGACCAGGGTGGCCATTAGAGCAAGTTTCAAGAGCTTAATTTTTGTAATTAATCTTTTCATATTGCGAATTTTTAAAATTATTTTGGCTCAAAAATAGATAAGTTGATAAATAAAACAAATAAAATTTAAATTTTTGTGAATAAAATGACAATAAAATGATAATCTCCTCAAAACCCTCTGATATTATTGAGGTTGGCTGCGATTATTGCTTTTTGATTTCCAGCACTTGCCCCACGGATATTCCGTTATCGTCCAGTGAATTCCAGCTTTTGATTTCAGGCACCGTTACCTTGTATAACCTTGAAATGCTGTACAGGGTTTCACCTGCCTGAACCGTATGCCTGACATTCTGGACTGTCACTGCCTTTGCTTCCGCCTGGTTCTTTACCCTGAGTTTTTGCCCCACATATAGCTGGTTGGACTTTAATCCGTTGATTTTTACAATCTGTTCCATGTCCATCCTGTAAAGTTTACTGATGCCATAAAGGGTTTCGCCACCAGCCACTACATGGAACAATGTATTGGCAGTGTCCTGGAAGGCTGCTTCAGAAATGGGCTCCCGGTTGAATGGAATGGAACGCCCTGTATCCGGACGGCTGCCGGCTTTATGCTGTAGCTGAAGCGTAGTTCCCGGAAGAGGCTCCGTTCCCTCCTCCATAAGGTTCTTTTTATACAGCGAACTGATCCTGATGGCATATTTCTGTGATATAAGCCACATATTTTCCCCTTCCTGCACCCTGTGGGTACTCACACTGGCTTTTCTTTTCTTGGGTCTGAGATAAATGACATCGCCGGGTTCAATATGCCGGTGATGTTCCAGGTCGTTGTATCTGGCAAGCCGCTTTTCTGTCTTGTTGTTGGCGGTCGCTATATGTTCAATGGTCTGATTGGGTTGTACCACCGTGGATGGTATCCGGTTGTCGACAATTTCAATATTCGCGGGCATTCTTTGCTCGTAAGGATTATATCCGTTGATCACCATCGTGTCAAAGCTTGCAAGCTTATTTCTTTCTATTGTGCTGATCAGCAGATCCGCGTACTTTCTGTTCGTGGCATAACCCGCTTGCAGGAGACCGTTGGCCCAACCCTTGTAATCCGTGATGTCGAGCTCGAACAGTGCAGCATACCTTTTGTTTTCTTTCAGGAATTTTGAATGGTCTTTATATGATTCCTCTGCATTTTCGTAACACCTGAAGCATTCCTGCAATGCGTCATCATCTTCAAGAATGGTACAACCTGTCCAATCTTTTTTACACTTTATCCCAAAATGGTTATTTCCCGTCTTCGCCAGCCTGCTGTTCCCGCTCCCGCTTTCAAGCAATCCCTGCGCAAGCGTAATGCTGGCCGGAATTTTGTAGTCTATCATTTCACGCATGGAAATGTTCTTAAAAGAATCGATATATTCCTTCACCGTAAGGCTTTGCGCCATTCCCGGCAGGGAAACGAGGCCGATAAGGCAACTTAAGATCAGGGTTCCGGGTCTCATTAAAAAGTTTTTCAGAACAAAATTAATTTCCGTACAACCAATTGGCACTTATTTTTGTCAACACTATACATATAACGATCTTTAAAATGAAATTATTATATTCTTGCCTTTTAAGCTTTCTGACCGTCACAGCTGTCAAAGCCCAGGATGAACCCAAACCTCCTGTTTTTACCATTTCCTTCAGCAATGCCTCGCCTAAAAAAGGCGATGTTATTGAGGTGGTGTTTAAAGCCGCCGTTCCAAATGGATTTCATATGTACAGCACGCATAACAAGTGTGATGTCGGGCCTATGAAACTCGACATACTGTTTGAAACAAGCGGAGGTTACCAGCTGATTGGCAAACCTTACAGCATTGGCGACAAGCATGTTGTGGACGAGGTTTTTGAATGCGAGGTGGGTACCTTTGACAAGGAAGCCGAAATCCGGCAGAAAATAAAGATAACCGGTACGGATATCCGGATCAAAGGTTCTATTGAAGGTCAATGGTGTACGGAAACCACCTGTTATAATTTCGGAGGATTGGTGCCTTTGACATTCAGTTCAACACTTAAGGCGGCCGCAAAGGATATATCGGTTTCCCCGGAAGGTGATCTGCCCGCCGGACAATAGCCTTGCAAAGTTTATAAAGACCGGAAATTATCATATCAAACAAAAAGATATGGAAGGCATCACATAAGTGTGTATTTTTGTCCTCCAATACAGTATATATTTATTCATGAAGAATTTAAGATTCATATGGTTAAGCCTTTTCACCTTTTGTTTCAGCCTGCAGGCCTTCAGCCAGGACGAACCGCCGCCACCTGTGTTCAAGGTGTCCTTCAGCAATGAGGCGCCTAAAACCGGTGATATTGTCGAGGTGATACTCCAAACTACTGTACCGGAAGGACTGCATATGTACAGCACGTATAACAAATGCGATCTTATCGGGCCTATGAAATTATCATTTACGTTCGACAAAGCCCCCGCAGGTTCGTACGCGCTGGTGGGTGAACCATACAGCATCGGCGACAAAAGAATAATGGACGACGTATTCAAATGCGAGGTTGGCGAATTTTTCAAAAAGGCGGAGGTCAGGCAGAAAATTAAGGTTCTGGGTAACAAGATCAAGGTTAGCGGCACTGTCGAAGGACAGTGGTGTACAGAAGCAAAATGCTTTAATTTCGGAACACTTATTCCTCTTAAATTCTCATCAAAAGATATACAGGCTGGCGGAACTCCTGAAAATCCGAACCAGGCTTCAGACATAACCCCCGTCGAACCTGTTGACAGTCCGGCTGTTTCAGATGCAGGAACGAAAACTCCCGTTGACACAGCTGCTGAAAAACCCTGCCCAACCTGCAGTTATAAAAAAAATGGTCCCGACGATACGGCCCCGTGCACAGTAAAGACGTTTAACGGCGAACGCTCTGAAACAGATCAGGAAAGCAACTGGGGCCTGTTCATTGTGGCTTTCCTTTCCGGGCTTGCGGGCTTGCTGACGCCTTGCGTATTCCCCATGATACCAATGACCATAGCCTTTTTTATGAAGGATAATAAGAAAAGCAAACAGTCGATCATTAACGGATTGTTTTTCGGATTGTCGATCATTTTCATTTATGTCGTGCTTGGAACCCTGGTATCTGCCCTGTTAGGGCCCGATGCCGGAAATTTTCTTTCGACCCACTGGATACCCAATATCCTTTTCTTTGTCATATTCCTGTATTTTGCCTTTTCGTTCTTCGGGGCCTTTGAAATTGTACTTCCTTCATGGGTAACCAATAAAGTCGACAGGGAAGCTGATAAAGGCGGTTTTTATGGCATTTTCTTTATGGCGCTGACGCTGGCGATCGTGTCTTTCTCCTGTACAGGACCGATTGTAGGTAATGTGATTGTGGTAGCAGCCCGCGGCGGTGAGTTTTGGAAGCCCATTATTGCTATGTTCGGCTTTGGCCTTGCCTTTGCCCTTCCCTTCTCTCTTTTTGCCATTTTCCCCCATTGGCTGAAACAGTTGCCGAAAAGCGGAGGATGGCTCAACGCAGTGAAAGTTTGCCTCGGTTTTATCGAACTGGCACTGGCCTTAAAATTCCTCAGTATCATTGATCAGACCTATCACTGGCGTATTCTCGACAGGGAGGTGTATCTGAGTATCTGGATCGTCATTTTCGCTCTTATGGGCATATACCTTCTCGGCAAATTAAAATTCTCGCACGACAGCGATATGCCGTTCCTTAAAGTGCCGAGGCTGCTGATTGTCATTACGACATTTTCATTTGTCGTGTACATGATCCCGGGATTATGGGGCGCTCCGCTCAAATTCCTTTCCGGATACCTTCCACCCATGAGCACCCAGGATTTCGACATCAACAGGTCTATCCGTGAAGCGCAGGGCATACAAGGCAATCTGTGTAAAAAGCCCACATACTCCGACCAATTACATATCGCCCATGGACTGAACGCTTATTATGACTATGACGAGGCCGTGGCCTGCGCCAAAGAGATGAAAAAACCTCTTTTCATAGATTTTACAGGCCATGGCTGTGTGAATTGCCGTAAGATGGAAGAAAAAGTATGGAGCGATCCGAGAGTGCTGAAGATATTCAATGAAGAGTACGTCATAGCTTCCCTCTATGTTGATGACAAGAAAATCAAGCTGCCTGCAAGCGAATATTTTACAGGCAGGTTCAGCAATCAGAAAATAACCACATTAGGTAAGAAAAATGCCGAAATACAGATCTGTTATTTTGATGCCTCATCACAGCCGCTTTACTGCCTTCTGGATGGCAGGGAAAACCTGCTTCAGAGACCTGTGGGCAGCGAGATCAACGGCAAACAGTTCGACACTGAAGAATTCCTTAAATTCCTGGAGGCGGGAGTCAGGGAATACAAAAAAAGAAACCCCCAGAAATGAGTTCCATAAAGCAGCATTTTGAAGAAGCACAAAACGTACTGGCCGCATTCCTCGCGGACGACACAAATATTCAGTCCCTGGAAAAAGCCGGCCGCATCATGGTCGATTCCATCAAGAACGGCGGAAAAATACTGAGTTGCGGAAATGGAGGCAGCCTGTGTGATGCCATGCATTTCGCGGAAGAACTTACGGGAAGGTACAGGAACGACCGCAGGGCTATTCCGGCTATTGCCATATCCGACCCCAGCCATATGGCCTGTGTAGGCAATGACTATGGTTATGAATTTGTATTCTCAAGGTATCTTGAAGCATTAGGCCATACAGGCGATGTATTGCTTGCCATAAGCACCAGCGGCAATTCAAAAAATGTCATTAAAGCCATTGAGACCGCAAAGACCCGGGGCATGAAAATCATAGGCCTTACGGGAAAGGATGGTGGACAGATGGCTAAACTCTGTGATGTGGAAATTCGCGCCCCTTATTCAGAGTATGCCGACAGGGCACAGGAGATCCATATCAAGTGTATTCACAGTCTTATAGACTATATTGAAACCAACTTGTAAAAAAAGGTTTACAGTCAGTAAGAATAGGTTTTAACCCACTGGCTTTTGAATTTTGCCTTGACAATTTTCTTTCTCTTCAGTTTTTTCTGTTTGCCTTCTATGCGCTTGATCTCTGTTCCCAGGAATTCATCCATTTCACTGTTGAAAGAGAACCTCAGGGCTTTATGGAACAATTCCAGGGCTTCATCAAATTTTCCCTGCTGTTCATTTGCCAATCCTTTGGTGTGATAGAGATTTGACTTATCAACGCCAGGTACCTTAAGACCCTGTTCCAGCAACACAGCCAATTCATCATGCTTCTCAAGCGTTAAAAGAAGCTTCGCATAATGTATGAATGTTTCGGGATATATCAGATCGGCTGCCAGTGCCTTGGAGAAATATTCATCCGCAAGAGCGTAATTTTTTATCTCATCACAATATATGCGGCCTTTGAGGCATAGGGCAGGTGCGTATTCCGGATCGTAAGAAAGCGCATAATTCAGGTTTTCTATACACTCTTCCAGGTCATGAGGAAACTGGTTATGAGCTTTCAGGTAATATGTTTCTGTTAAATTCATGATATGGTAAGTTTTATTTTTATTTTGGTCTAAATAGTAAATTTGCTCCGGTTCTCATTAGCCCCGGTCATTTTAGTGTTCTTATAGGTTATCAGGCTAACTAAACGAATTAAGCTGGATTAAATGCCTGCAATGTAAGGCATTGATTATGAAGTATTTCATTTCAAATTGTTCCATCTTCGTTTAAATCAGGGATGCAAATATAATAAGAAAATCATAAAAAAAAGACATCTGTTTTGAGATGTCTTTTTCCGTTTCGGTTATGAAAAAAATTACTAATCTACAACTTATAGACACTTTTAGAGGATATAACGCTGCACGGAAACTTCGACTTTCGCAATTTTTTTAAAATTTTAATAATATTGCGATAAAAAGCCAAATCTAAAAAAAAGTCTAACTATTTAACAATTAGACCAAAAAGGCATTAATTAGCCCAAAAGTTTAGTTAAACGGTATTATGTAGGCACTTTATAAGGTCATTTTCCTTGATTATGAGCCTTTTAGATGCAATCGAAGATGTGGCTTTTGCTCTACAGTCCTTAATTTTGTATTTTTAATAGTGTGCGTTTGATGTTTGTGAAGACTTTTGGTTCAGCCGTGTATGGCGTCAATGCCTGCACCATAACCGTAGAAGTGAATGTAGGTGGTGGAGGTGCCAAGTTTTATCATGTCGGTTTGCCTGACAATGCGGTAAGAGAGAGTTTCCTGAGAATTACCACTGCCCTTAAGAACAATTCCCTTGTCTTTCCGCGAAAAAAAGTGGTAGTCAATATGGCCCCTGCCGATATCAGGAAAGAAGGCAGCGCATATGATCTTACCATTGCGGCAGGCTTGCTCGGAGCCACTGGTCAGATCAGGGACACATCCGAGCTCGACAAGTATATCATTATGGGGGAACTATCGCTTGACGGCGGCATACTCCCTATAAAAGGTGCATTACCCATAGCCATACAGGCACAGAAGGAAGGTTTTAAAGGTTTCATTCTCCCCATGCAGAATGCTCTTGAAGCTTCGATCGTCAAAGGACTTGATGTGCATGGCGCTGACAAACTGTTGGATGTCATGCAGTTTTTCAACGGTGAAAAGTCTCTTGAACGGATTTTTACAGATCCCCTACGTGATTTCGAACATTCAGTCCATGAATTTAATGTGGATTTTGCCGACGTACAAGGGCAGGAAAATATCAAAAGAGCTATGGAAATCGCCGCAGGCGGGGGCCATAACATTATCCTCATAGGACCACCCGGAGCAGGTAAAACCATGCTGGCCAAACGCCTACCCACTATTTTGCCGCCCATGACACTTAATGAGGCCCTGGAAACCACAAAAATACATTCCGTAGCAGGAAAACTGGGCGCTAATGCCAGCCTGCTCGTTCACAGGCCTTTCCGCTCTCCCCACCATACAATAAGTGATGTGGCGCTGGTAGGCGGCGGACAAACGCCTCAGCCCGGTGAGATCTCCTTATCCCATAACGGGGTATTGTTCCTGGATGAACTGCCGGAATTCAAGCGCACGGTTCTTGAAGTCATGCGGCAACCCCTTGAAGACGGTAAAGTAAATATTTCCAGGGCCAGGTTTTCCATCGATTACCCTGCCAGTTTCATGCTTGTGGCGAGTATGAA
>CALMKH010000082.1 GCA_937867025.1 uncultured Bacteroidota bacterium
TGCTGCCATTTGTTTTTTGAAAGATCCTTTGCCTGGTTAACAGGTTTAAAGGCAGTTTCCCTGGCTTTTTGTTGTAATGCGGCTCGTGCGCTGCTGTCGGTTTTATCCCTGAACTTATCTTTCTGACCTTGTACCTTGTTTTTTGCGGATTGTTTTTGTTGCTTAAGAACTGAATCCTTCCTTTCATCAAGCTTTTGTTTTTGCAGCCTGAGATTGCTATCGGCGTTTGCCTTTTTTTCTATCCACTCCGACTTGAAGCATGTATCACAGACGGGGGATTTTATTTGTGACCACACATAGCTATGCCAGAACAAAAAAAACAATATGAGTAGCGTTTTCTGCAAGAGAGGGTCTAGTTTCGTCCAAAAATAGGAGCTTAAAAGTAAGATTCCAAATTATTTTTGCTTGAATAGGATTTCAAAAAAAATGAATCTAATTTTCTCATATTAAATACCTTACCATTCCATCCGGCATCCGCGAAAAGGGGCTTATAGATAAAAAGTACTATAGGAGAAAAAGGTCAAACTGACACTTGCAGGATATTTTAAGGAAGCATTTGAATGGCTGTTTGAGGTCTAACCAGTTTTTCGAAGGCAGCATCTGTTGCCTGGTCGAGAAAGGTTTCGGAATACCTGACATATTTGTGAAACTCCTTACTGTTGGCAGCATGTCCGCTGATTTTTCTGACCATAGCCTCGGGCATCCCGTGTATCAGCAAGGTGGTTATGGCAGTTCTCCGCATGACATGACTCGACATCAGGTCGCAAAACCGGTAGGCTTTACCATTCTTCTTTATTTCCTTTCTTATTCCTCTTTTACTTCTTTCCTTACCCGTCATATGTGTCCACCCTGCCAGTTCTCCTAAAACCTTAAGGTTTTTATTAAACTGATTAAGTGAAATCACAGGTAGCAATGTTTTTTGCTTTCCTTTATATTGATTGAGGATGGCAATAACATACTCCGGAAGCTTGATGCGGGTGTATGTATTAGTTTTTTGTGACTTTGTACAGATATACACCCTGCCATCTATTTTCTCAAGGTTTTTAGGAGTAAGGGAAACCAGGTCAGAGAACCTTAAACCGACGGTGCAGCCCACTACAAAAATGTCCTTGCTGGTCCTCAGGTGAGGCTGAAGTTTTTCTTCAAAAAATTTATCCATTATCATAAATTGCAGCTGTTCGCGGCTCAGTACCACGACGGGAATTTCTTCCCTGTTGGCATAAAATTCCCTGTAAAATCCACCTGTCGAATACCCTTTTGTATTTTGCAGGTAAATAAAAAATGATTTCATGGTTTTCACCAGCATTCCGACATAATTGTCGGTGCAGCCTTTTGCATACAGGAAATCTGTGAATTGTTTATAGAACCTCTTGTAGGCCCGTCTTTCCTTTTCAAAATTCCGTTTAGAATATTTATAATTGGTATTAACTTGAAATTCTTCCCGGCCGTCCGCAAAAAACTTAACGAGATTAGCCAGGAGCGCTTCATAGTTTTTGAGTCCGGAGGCAGATACCATTTTCCCGTTTTTCTGCAATCGTTTCCCCGATTTGGTTTCGGAGATGAATTTTTTGAACAGATTAATTATTGGCAAATAATACTTGTTTTGTGTCATAGTTTTTCGTATTTTTGTACAAAACTAACATTTAAATGTAGATTTTTCGAGTTCTGTATATTAGAATAAAGCATAGTCTCCAGGCCGTTTTCCGGTCTCGGATTATACTACCTTCGGTAGCCCAATGCCAACACGCACCTGGACCGATCCGAACATGAAGTATAAGTTTGGGTTTAATGGTCAGGAAAAGGATAATGAAATTGCAGGAAATGGAAACTTGTTCACTGCAACGCATTGGGAATATGATGCCAGGCTTGGCAGAAGGTGGAATTTAGATCCTGTATTTAAAGAGGATGAGAGTCCATACAGTTGCCTGGGATCAAATCCAATACTGAACATGGATCCAAATGGAGATGATCCAATTACAGGAATTCTTGAAGCGGCTGGATCGTTCTTCCTTAATGTTGGTACGCAGGTGGCTTCCAACATGATTTTAAACGGCCAGTCCTATGCTCAGGCTTCACAGAATGTTGACTATGTTGATGCTACCTTGGATGCAGCCGGAACGTACTTAATGTCATTCTTCTCTTCAGGGGCAGGAACGGCCGCAAAAATTGCAAAAATGGCAAAGTCGGATGTAGGTCAAGCTGTGATTGAAGCGGTAAAAACCGCTACGAGCCAAATCATTAATGACTACAATGCAGGCAAGTTTGACGATGAGGATGGCGACTTTGACTCAGACAAGCTCTTTGATAGTGATTATCTTGGCGGTGTTTTGCAGCAATCGATGGAAACTGCTGTTAAATCCGTGGTGATGGCGAAGACCGCGAAAGCTGCACCTGCCTCTCCAACAAATAACGTCAAAGCTAACAATGCTCCAAAACCGAAAGCACAAACCAATGGTGGCCGGCCAATTAACTCAAAAGGGCAGGTAGTTGGTCCAAGCGGTAAACCTGTATATCATACAGTTAATAAGTCTACGACGAAAAAAACAATTGATGCTGCTAGAAATGACAAAGCCAATGGTGCAAAGGGAACACCGGTAAAGCATAACAAGGATAAAAAATCTCCAACACATTATCATAATGGAAGTGGAACAACTGGTAAGGGCAAGACAACCAAAGGTTATGGAAAGAATTCAGGAAAAGTTGATAATTCTGTTCATTATCAGCAAAAAGGCGCAAAGAAAAAATAGTAAATAAAAAATGTCTGATAACTACGTATGGATTGGCATTGCAACATTTAGACCATCCAGTAAAAATAAAACGGATAAATTTAAATTGGCCTCTGCTAATATAATTTTCATCGCAGAAAATGAGAGTGAATTCAAACACTTGGTCAAAAAACAGTTATCTGCGTGGGGATTTATTATGATCGAAATGCAAGATGTTGAATTGTTCAATTTTGATAACCCAGATGGTTATAAAGATAACTTATACAATTTGGCTATGGAAGTAATGGAAACAAAAAATATGAGATGGGGTACCTTTTATGTGCTTGATGAAAATGATCAATGAAAATTAATCACGCTTAATTTGGTTTCCGCATTAACGAAAAGCAAATAATTGGTACATGCATTATTTACCTGGACCATGTCAGAAATGGCATTCATTGATAGGTTTGGAAATTGTTGTTCATCATCATTTATGTATTTGCAAGGGATCTTATAGGATAATTGAAAGTTCATCAGGTCCCGTTGCCGTTCATTCACAATAAAAGTATTGGTGTTGCTTAGAGTTTTAAACTGGTATGACAGAAGAACCGTAATTAGTTCTTCTGTCATATGAGTTTTCTTATCACGATTAGTCTCAATCATCCTGGCAAAGGGCTTGACAATTTCTTTTCCAATCTTAAAATTGCTTTTGGCCATATGAAATTTTCCAACAAAGATTATTCCTTTAAAGTTGTCAATACTATTACGTAAATTACTGTAATTCAAATACATAAACGTGTCACGGTTCTGAATCTTTACCTTCTTGAAGCCGGTATTGAAATAGCCAGACAGGCAATTCATCATATATCTGAAATCGATTTCCATGCCCCTTTCAATACCAGGATGATTCAAATAAAATGAAATGATTTTTTCCACTGCCTTCTTTTTCCGTTTTTTCAAGGCACAATGCTCAAACATTTGCCTTAAGGAGTCTATATCCCTATTTGTGCCTTTTTGTAAAGCGAGATATTTGATAAAGCGGGATATAAAAACATCAATATCTTCAATTGCATCTACGCCGAATATAGGAATTTTTTCAATAGGCCTCCCTGAAAATCTCCGTATTAAAAATTTCCAGTAGATGGATAATGCAGGGTCATCTTGCGACATCTGCAAAAGTTTGACAGAGTCTCCTGCATGCAATGCCATTTTTAGCCATAATACATACGAAGGATCATATTCGAGAAGAATGGTATTAATGCAACCACTATTTAACATGGCGTCAGTCCATCTTACCTCAATCTGCGAATTACAAACAAATCCGTGCTCCTCACCAAACATTAATAAAAAGGGAGCCTTTCTCTCTGAAAGCTCTTTCCAGAAAGTCGAATCTTTAACGAGATTAATACTCATACAATTCTCGTTTGTAAAAGACAGCAATGTCAACGATATGCAAACTAGCCTTATAACCATCGTTTCTTCTTTGAATAGTCTGCACCAGCCGAATAGGTCTCAAGTTCAACAGATCGTTTAATTCGAATAAATCCGAATAAGTAAATTGTTGTAGTTTTTCTTACCCGTGCAGGAGTTCTTGTAATAGTATATTCATGCTGGGATGCGCCGCCAGGCCCTGAGGTAACTGTAATCAATGCCGTGCCATCACGTCCGTCAAAATTTAGCGCTCCCTGGTTAGCGACATTGCCTCCTGTACTATAAGTATTGCCGCTTGCTGTGTTAATAGTCATCTGATCAGGTACACCATACATATCGTAGTTCACAGTATAATCATATAGTTCGTTAGGGATAAATGCCCTGGCACTATTATCATTGTTAGTTGGCACAGTCATTACAACCTGGGCAGCTCCTGGCACATCATAAGTCACTACTTCCTTATAGATTGACCATCTCCTTTTTTTCTTCGGCTCTTCTTCTTCTGGCTTAGGTAGTATCTTTTTATACCAATTTCTTCTCTCCGGACGGCAGCAGATCTTCGCGTCGATCCATTCTGAACGGCCACCCTTATGCCAAAATCTGGGACTGGCGTAATATTTAAGTTTGGCCCACCATTTTACTTCTTTCCATTTGACGCCACACATGCCTTCAATTGGCTTCTTATCTGATGCTGCGGAGGCCTTGCCTTGCATGTCATTACTACTGACAGCATCCATTCCATTCGGATCTACAAGGAAAATTGGATTATCAGTAAAACATGAATAGTAGCTTTCTGAAGGCTTAATTACGGGATCAATATTCCACCTGCGCCCTAATCTTGAATCATATTCCCAGAATTGAGCTGTATAGTCACTTCCATTTCCTGCAATTTCATTATCCTTTTCCTGACCATTAAACCCGAACTTATATTTCATGTTCGGATCGGTCCAGGTGCGGGTTGGCATTGGGCTACCGAAGGCATAATAATCTGTTATAGTTGCGATCTCCGCATCAAAATAGTCAATAGGACCTGGCCCTCCCAATATCCGTTTCGGTATCTTTTTATCAGTAATAGTCACCAAAACATTCCCTAAGTGATTCGTTAATTCATACTGCTTGGAACTCAAAATTCTATTGGCATAGGTTGGTGTATCCTGACTCAGGTTAGCTCCATTCAGATACAACAGTGTCTTCCTACTATCTATACCTATGCGGCTAAGACCATAAATCGGATGCTCAGTTACATATAGCTTTTCTACATTGCATGCCGCATTAGTATTCAATTCATAATGAGCCATTTCATTTCCTTGTGCATCGCGAAGATAATATGAATATTTATAAGTCGCACAATTCAGGGGTTTAGGTTTTTCAATTTTAACTATCCTGTTGCCGCTTGGGTCATAAATATACTCAATATCTGGCTTTACACTTATGGAACTTCTTACAATCCGTTTAATCTTGCCGTATAGTGTCCATATGATAGAGTCAATTTGCTCTGAACTATCCCTTGCCAGGTTGCCAAGCTCATCGTACCGGTAGTTATTATACCTGTTAACACCGGCAATGGTATTGTTCCATGGCGAATTAGGAAGTTTCACCTGGTCGTCAATATCATCCGCAAACATGCCATCTGGCACAGTCTCATCCACAGCATACAGCCTATTACTCATTAGGTCACCAGTAACTGTATTGGTCTGATACTTATAATCCATGTTGTCCATTTGCAGGCCACCATTACCCCAGCGATTGACGTGCTTAATATTTCCAATTGCATCATATGCAAAATTCTCGTAGTAATCCACTGGCAGAGGAGTTCCTACATTCCACTGATTGCCTGCAATATTGATATTAAAGAAACTGCGAGCTTCTATCAGTCTGTTCATCTGATCATACCTATATGCTCCTGCTCTCACGTTAGGAGTGATGGTTCTCAAGGAGCCATAATTAGCCATATCAGGAAGAGCTGTTACCATGCCACCGACATTACCGTTCCATAAATCACTTCTGGCATTCATAAAGTCACTTCCCGAAGCAAGAGCCTCAAACCTCTGCAAAGGGGCATAACCCTTAATATCCTGATAGTCACCCTGATAATACGTCAAAGTGAATCCCATTACGTCTCTTGCAGTAAACTGCCTGGTTCCCCCGATAAAACCATCCTTGCCCATATCCCGGTCAGATTGAAGCGTATTGCTGTTTGTACCTTTGATCCAACCCTGCAATGTATATGCATAGTCGGTACCCTGTACATTAATATCCCCCAACTCGGTCCTGGCTAAAGGTCCATGATTATAATATTTGTAACGTGAGTCATTGTCATACCAGACTCCATTCTTACTGGTATAAACGTGTGTAATACGATTATCGGCGTCATATTCATATTTATGGAAATACTGATCCTTACTTCCACTATTATATGCTACTTGCAGCACTTTACCAGATATAAGGTCATACTCATAATCCACATACTTAATATTCAAACCGGTCAAGAGCAGTTTCTCTTCCCTGATTTCCTGCGCCATACGATTCACATTGCCATGAATATCATAGCTGTAATGGGTAGCATTCTGATATGTCGATGAGTTGCCATCATATACATTTTCATATGTAACACTTGCCACCCGCTTGCGCAGATTTTTTTGCACTATAACGCTTGTTGACGGGAATTGCTCATCATACCAGGTTTCTGTCACCTCGATCCTTGTTCCACCTGTCACCCATGAGTTAAAATTTGCTGCCACCAATCTCCTGTTTGAGTATTGGTTATTAATAGATGTTCCCTGACCTATTTCTCCTACCTGGGTAACACGTCCCAAAGCGTCATACAGAGTATAACTGTAGGCTTTGGTTGATTTATTAAACTGTTTGGTATTCTGGCTCACTACCATCCGGCCAAGCACGTCATACCAAAACAATGTACTAAATGCTTTCTCAGTTTCCAGATTTTTAATATGGCCGCTTGCGCCCGCAAACACTATGTGTTTTCTGGTATTATAATCTGCGGCCTGCAGACTGAATGTTACAGGAGCGCCATTATTATTCTGGCTGGTTTTATCCTCAAATGTCATGGTGCCATTATTGTCCCAAACCCGGATCAGGCGTCCGTTAGCACCCAGAATAATGCCGTTCTTTCTGTCGTAAGCCACATACTTCAACAGGTGATCGGAACCCACCGGCAATGCGGCAGTGAGGTTGGTCACAACATTTGTATTGGTATTGGCTTTAAAGAAGGTATTGGTATTGCAGGCAAAGAACACTTCATCATAATTCATGCTGATGCTGTTCACGGTATAACTTACCGGAGCTCCCGTATTGGTCCCGGTTGTACTGATATTCGTACCTGCTGTAAAATATTTATACATGCTGCCGCTACCTCCCAGGTAACCTTTGCCAAGATCATTGATCTGCACATCGTTCCAGTCGATACCGGACGATGTGCCGTAAGTGGCATAAGCGCTGGCCTGCAAATCGGTATATTTTCTTATGATATCCTGCTTGCCCGTAGTGTAAATATTTGCATCATCCCATACGGCCACACCTGTAAACTGCGGTGTTGTCGTACTGCCGGTTGTCTGTGGCTTGTTCCAGTTCCAGGTATAGCCTTTATCAGTACTATGCAGTGTTGTTCCTTTCTCACCTACCATGAATCCTAAGGCTTTGTTCTTGTTTATATGTAAAGAAGCAAGTGCATACGGATGTTTGTATACGCTCATCCAGTTGCTTGTTCCGCCGTCATATTTCAGGTTATAGCCCGACTGGCCAAACACGATATACGATGTGCCGTTTGCACCTATACCGTTTAAGGTTTCAGTAGTATTAGAGGGAGGAGTGATCAACGTATATGTGCCAGTTCCACCGGTTGTACTTTGAACAATGGCCCGTTTTTGTCCGACCATTGTGTACTTAGATCCCGAATAGATGATATCATTCAAATGGTTCTTAGTTTTGCTCTCCGATACATAGTTTGTGATACCTGATACAGATGATTGAAGGGCTGTTCCGTTATTTCCGACAATGACTCCGTCTGTTATATTGGTAAACCAGACCGCATTCAGCTGCTCTGCGGTCTTACTGTCAATCGTAGTCCAGTTGGTTCCACCATCGGTACTCTTGATAAGGGTGCCGTCATCTCCAGCCGCGTATATAGTATTGGTACTGCTTCCGCCCGTGGTTTGTACAGCGTGGATATCCCTGAGTTTTAACGGATCTGTTTTATCTGAGTAATTTGTCCATGCACTTGAGGCGAACTTGCCGATAAAGCCGTTTTTGCCAACGGAAAGAAGGGTGGTACTTGCCTGGTTCAATATCTGGTTACCTTCCTCAGCAATGGAGCTTCCTGTGGCAGTCATAACTGCAGTCCATGCAGAATTTGACTTGTACATGGCGCTGCTGCCTGTTGTTACATGCAGGGCAAACAGGTCGTTTGAACCGTCAAAAGAAATGCTGCTGTACGCAGCTCCTCCATGTGAAATGTCATTAAATGCCCAACCGGTTGTATAGATACAGTTGTGCACTTTTCCATTCGTGGTAAGTACTGCCCCTTTCGTGCCAGTAGCAAATTTAATGGCCTTAAAACCTGAAGCGCCTGTGACGGATCCGATTGACGAATAACTGATCTTATCCGTACCGACAAAAACGGCCTTATATATTGTATTGCCTGCTCCTCCGGATGCAATAAACACATCCGTGGAATTAACTGCGTGAATGGCTGCAAATGTGTTGAGCACCGAACCATGATTAATCAGTTTTTTCACAGCCTTGTTACTGCCAAGCAGGGTCATATCCAATACGGCGAATTCTCTTGTATCACCAATCGCATAACCTTTGCCATTTGCTATATCATAGAACGAAAAATCCTTATATACACCTATGGCTGACACCTGGATCCAGTTCAGTCCGCCATCGGTGGTGGCGTAAATATATCCGTTATCACCAAGGGCCATGCCTTCGTTCTGGTTTTTAAAGAACAGCTTGATAAAGTTTGTTGTTGTCTGGGTTGCCTTATGCAGCCAGGTCGCTCCTCCATCACTTGTATAGAGCAAAGCTCCGTTCACACCTGCGGCATAGCCATTGTTTGCCCCGTACATATAGACGGATTTCAGTTCATTTGCCCGGAGTTTGGTCCTGACCGCCCTGTCAGTCCAAATAGTGGACGACCACACATTGCTGTTTGTATAAACCCTGTGGGCATCCGTGCTGGAAGCAGGCAGGTTTACTGCTATATGCATGTTCTGATAGGTGGGCGAGACTCCGAATACATCCGGAGTTATACTGAGAACATCCATCGCACTGGTGATATTGGTATTGATATCGGTAAACGTCCATGATCCACTGAGAACACAACGTATAACTGTACCGGTATTACCAACAATCACTCCATTGTTAACGTCTTTGAAGAACAGGTCGTTCAGATTTTTGAAAACAATGCCGGATGCTGGAATAACCGTTATGATCTGCCAGTTGATCCCGCCGTCGCTTGTTTTCAGAAACAGGCCGTCGTTACCAACAGCATAACCATTGGAGGCATCTATCATTTGCACCTTATTGATGTCCGAGGTCTTCATATCGATAGCCTTCCAGTTCAATCCGGCATCAATGGTTTTGTAAATATATCCATTTCCGGAACCATCCTTACCGACGCTGTAACCGATATTGGCATCCACGAATTGTATATCCGTTATGGTAACTGTTGCAGGAATTCCCGAACTGTTATCCACTTGCCATATATCCATTTTATCATGATCAGGAACACTTTTCCTTACCAGTTGGTTCAGGCTGTTGTACTCGCTTAATGTCTTCAGAAAATGGTCATTATAAACCGTTTTTGTCTTATTTTCCCTGTCCAACTTGATTTGAGAACCATATATATTCAAATCTACAAGCTTAACGCCTTCAGGCGGCACAGTAGAAACGAGATTGCCAGCAAGGTCATAGAAATATAACGTATAATGATAATCCTTAGTTGGCATAACACCGGTAAAATTCTCCACCAGGCTAAGGCATTTCTCATAATAGGCCTGCCTGAAGGAAGTGGTCATGGAGCTTATCTGATCTTCATAACGTTTTTTGGCATTGTAAATGGCCTGGTTAGCTTTGAATATTTCACACGGTTCGGGCAAAGGGGCATAAGCAATAAGTGGAGTGTCAAGCAAACACCGGTTTCTGTATTGCAATTCCCTGGTATTGGATGATGACATGTAGCTGAACATGGATTCCATACCTCCCCCTTCAAGGGTAAGCTCAGTATCCTGAACCATGTCGATATCCTTTCCATTTGACATTCCTCCACCTGCCATCATCATCAAGCCACCCATCGCATCACAATATTCATCAAGCGTCATCATGCCAGGACCATAATTCATCCTGCCATACCAGGAATAACCAATATAACAATCGCATTTTGCAGGATCAAACGGAGGAGCCGTATATGGTGGTATGTTACCCGCCAGATTTGCTGCATTCTCCAGATTCCAGACCATTTCATAGTATTCTCCCCAACAATCGGTGTCCTCGCAACCCTGGGCCTGGAACTGCGCGAAGGTCTTTGCAGGGCTGGGATAATAATATGGTGATCCGCCCATAAGATAAATGGCATATCTCAGGTAACAATTGCAGTCAATCATAGGATCATAGGGAGGCATTGGAGGTAATGGAAACAACGGAGGAGGAACCTGGCTGTTATAGGCGTTGACAGCATTCTGGGCCGACGTATAATAACTGAAACCAACCATGCCGCAACCATCCATGTTTACTTCACCGGGATATGTGCATCCGTTACCATGGAAGACAGTAATGCTGACAGGAGGGAACGGATATGGCTGAGGTGTAAGCTTGAAACTGTTTATATAGTCTATATACTCTTCAATGCACATACAGTTAAAGCCTTCTATTGGTTCAACAGGAATCTGGGCACTTGGAAACGCGACATTATAAGCTGTAACAGCGTTAAAATACAACTTATACTCCGGGCATGCCATACTGTATTCCTGGCAGGTATTTACAATATACTGAAGATAGCTCATCGGAGGAACCGTTGTACTTGTATAAGTTGCCAGGTAGTTTATATATCCGTCTCCACAAATACAGGAAAACTCAAGTTCTGTAATTTGTGGTACTGTCATAAGTCCAGGATTGTTCCCGAATATGTTTTTATTGTATTTGGTGATGGCGTCCATGGTCATCTTCGCCTTGTCACTGCAGGACCCGCCGCCGCCTCCGGGTATCCCTTCAAGTTCGCATACACATGAACGCACAGGTATGCAGCTGGTATGCCCGCCGACTATTTCTGTTTCCCCATTGGAATAGGTCACTTCAAGGAAGAAATAATAGGTCTTGCCTCCCAGCTGCTTGCTGTGGTCGGCTGTCAGTTTGCCAACGGATATAATATCAGTAAAGTCATTGGTATAATCGGATGAGAGGTGGTACAGATTCAGATCACAACTGTTGTAAAGTGTGGTGGCATCGCTGTACACATTGATCTTGGCCTTGAACCCGCTCGTATTAATTACAATGGACTCAAGATTCGTATGATGCCCGGCCCCTACGTATGATTCAAGCAGTTCTGTATAATCATTGTCCGTATTTAAATCATATGATGCCAGGGGCTGATTGCTCAGCCATTTGTCGAACAGGATATTCAGGTCAAGCGCAGCCTGGTGGTCTTTGGTCTCGCAATCGGCCGGAACAGGTGCTGTACAGATCCCCATGCGTCCCTGGCTAATTGTGCCGCGGATGACCACGCTTTGAAGCGGTGCCATAGGTGTCGGTTCGTACCAGGCGGTTACGTAAAAACCGTTGCTGACATCCGCATCGTCAATTTTCAGATCGGTAAAGTATTTTATTTTATAAATGTCTGTTGTCGGGAATGACGGTGTATATGAATTGAATGTTATCTCAATATTCTGGGAAGTGCCGGAACTACTGGCATCCCTTAATTCAAATTTGACCGGACTTGTGGAGGTTTGTTTCCATTCCAGGTTAGTATTAGAGCTTGATGTAAGGCTGTTCCTCAGGAAACGGCTCAGATACTTGGCATATGGGGTTTCAAGACTTAACCAGCCCGGACCGCTTATCAATTGATTGTTATATGCAAGCGCACTCATCAGGGCAATCAGCCTGGTTCCAAAATCGCTGCTTTTGCATTGATCATAGAACTGACAATCTGCAAGCCTGACACAGCTTGAACCTGTCACCTTGACAACAATATTTGGTGTTACAGGGTTAAGGTCGTGATCGACCAGGGCATTGATGGTGAAACCTGTGGTGTTCGTAACACTATTATAAATGCCGGGTGTGATATTGGTGAAATCCCTGACCATGGCCCAGGTATAGGCAGGTGAAGGCAACTGCATTTTTAATACACAAACGGATGATGGGCCCCCGGTGGTGAATGTGACATCCAGCTTGGTGGCATCCATCGGATCGATGGTTGGATTCCAGTTATAGTCCGTATATGTTCCGCTTGGCAATGTTGGAGCAAGGATGGCATTATACAAAATCTGGGTAAAGCCAGGTACTGTTTTAATAGAAAAGCTTGTCAGAAGTTTATTGGATGAAGCAATGCTGTGCAGCCAGAAAGCCAGATCGTTTTCCGCCGGGCATAATCCGGTACGATAATACACATTGAATTGGGCCTTATCCTGGTCTTGTGAAATGATTTCTTCTCCGATGTTAAACCTCATTTTCTTATCCTTATATAGCAAATATGTCGACCAGTTGCATGGCTGATCCAGGTTTAAGGTAAACGGATTTCCCCCGAGGTGACGGTTAAACGCAGAATGGAACGGATTGAAGTTATCTTTCCCTATACAACCATTATACCCTTTTCCGCAGTTGCTGCCGGATGTACTGATGGCATAGTCGTCCGCTGACAGTCTCATGAATTTTTGTTTGGCCGAGAAATAGAACGCTTTATATTGTGCCCACATGGCGTCATCCGTAACAGCATTGCCTGTTGCGGTAAATGTAGTGCATGTAGCAGTTATGCCAGGAATGGCCCCGAAATAGCCGGGGCATCTTACGTTTAAAGCCGCCATTTGTTTCATGGTCAGACCGGAACCGATATAATTGGTATTGATCTGTGACAACATATCGGAATATTTTGCTATGCCATCAGGAACATTTTTAAAATACGGGTCAGCCTCAATAAGCTCATTTCCCACGCCACCCAGCCAGCCATTAGATACCGCTGTAGCGTAGGAGGTTGTGCTTTGCACCAGCCAGTCAAAATCCTCACTGCTTTTAGAGGCAAGGGTCGGCGTATCCAGCGTATTGAGCACGCACCATTTGTAATAGCAGTATTCGGGGTGATACTGTACGAGTGAACGTGACCAGCTTTCCTGCCAGTAGCTCACAAAATCGCGCACATCGGACAGGTTCTCCGGGTACGTGTAGTATATGCCATCAACCAGGAATGGAGGGGAGGAAACGGGGGGGTAATATGTTCCGCCTGTTTGCGGGATGACAGGAATTTTACTCCTCCTGATACCATCAGGTTCGTAATACCCGGCATTGCTTGTGCCGTTCTTACGGATGTAAGCCGGATTTTTCCAATGTGCATTTGTATTGGAGAGAAGGTTATTATCGTTCAACAGACTTACCGGAAACTTATCCGGGTTGAAGCCTGTTTCATCCAGGCTGTCATACCATTCTGCATATTGTCCGCCCGGGGCCACATCTGCCAGCATGCTTTCGTAAGTTTGCTCGCATATCGATGGATTTTTACAATCTTCAAGGCAAGCATTATAGGCAATCAGCCAGTCTTCATAGCTGCCTTTGCCGGTCAATACAAAATGATCTGCGGTTCCAAGGCTTTCCAGGCATTCCGAACAATCCTCATCACACTTGATTCCTGCCAGTGCCGCCTCTTCTTCAGCCAGTATGGTTTCATAACTTTTGAAACAGGTATTGTTGGCCACATCCAGGTATTGCGCCAGGTAATAATCAAATGCCGCTTTATTGACCGTCAGCACCTTGGAAATCTGGTAATTTCCGACCGGCATATTGGGAATACTGAATGGCGCTGGTGCATTCCCTGATGGCACGTATTCAATTGCCCCACACGCGTTATCAAGAGTGAGGCTGCCTACACGCACCGTATTGGTGTATACAAGCACGCCGCATTCATCCCGGATCTGCAATTCCAGGTCATATACGCAATCGAAGCATATGTATGGCTGGAGACAGGCATCATTGAAGGTTTCAGGAACCAGGTTATAATCAAAATTATGTGTCAACCCCGGCGTTGAAACAAGATATTGGGTATTGAATATCAAGGATGTCTGATCAATGTTTAATGCATTGAGAAGACTGCTGCCGTCTGATTTTTTGGAGAACAGGTCAATATTCAGGTTAGCTGAAGCGGTTGCCTGACTCGCCAGACTGCTGACATTCACTGGAGTATTACCACTCAAAGCTGTAGCTATAACATGTTCTTCCTGATCAAGGTAAGAAATGCTCACCTGTCCGTTGGGATCTATTACCACATTCTTTTTATAGTGCCTGTCATATCCTACCTCTGCACCAAAAAGCCTGTCAAGCTCTTCCTGCATGGGCCTGCCATAATAGTATTTACTTTCCTTACCGGTTCCCAATTGGAGATTAGGCCCTACTCCGCCTTGTTTTCTAACACGCCCGGTATTATCAGGGGTATATTCCACCTGATTAAACGGGAAATTCTGGGCATCTGGCAGATACGTCTGATGGTATGCAGAATTTACGTTACTTGTTGAATAATACCTGGATGATCCACTTGTATTGGACATTCCGCCAGTTGTTACCTGACAGGGTGAACCAACCTGGTCTTTATCAAAATCTTCTCTTGAGTACTTGATTAATGAAAGATTCTTATTAAAATCAGGATAATACGTCAGCGCAGGAGATTGTGTCGGAACCGGCATTGCTTCAAGCGCTTTCCGGCCCTGGAAGTCATAAAACACCTCACCAACAATTGGTGTATCAATTGTATTGGCTTTAGTAACTGTCTGCCTGCTACGGAGACTTCCATCAAAATAACTAATGATCTCTTTCCGTTTTCCTTCTTCTGCAAAGGTACTGCTGTACTGCCAGTTAAAAACTGCCCTATGACCCGTACAATAATAATATGTTCCGCTTCCACAGGTTAAGGTGGTCAGGTTAACCCCGGCGTCCGGAACACTCCAGTCTCCATTAATAATAGTACTGACACTCGTGAGTTTTCTCCCCACGCCCCTGATCCTGAAAACGACATATCCCCTCTCAAAAATGAGGTTCACTTTATATGTCAGATTTTTGGTGAAAATACGGGTACTATTATATTTAAAATCGTATTCAATAGCTGAAGCAGGCGTTGTAGAAGATACCGTGCCGTTCGTATAGTCATCAACATATATCCATTCAAGTTCATACTCCTCCGCTCCGGCAATCGGAAGCCAGCTGAGGGCCAGCTCATCCATTTCCCCGTCTGCATTCAAATCATTTGCCACCCTATTTACACACGTAGTCGACAATGATGAAAAATTCCAATACCTCTCTATATTAATACCGTAGGACACTTGTATATTTTGTTGCGGCGCGGCAATAGGAACCCCTGTTGTAGCATCCGTTATGGTCACGATAGTCACCTTTACTTCGTGCGCATTCGAAAAATTATATACACTGTAATCCTTGTATGCAATACCAGCTGTTGGATCATACTCCACATTCAGGGTCTGAAAGGTCGTAAACAAGGTCTTATTATTATCGCGCCAATCTATCCTCAGGTTAAAATTGTATTTATAAGCTACTGCAACCAGGGTTGGATGCTGATGATTAATAGCCACCTTCACGTAATTTATCACTTTGTGATTAACAAAGCCAGGAGTCGCCGGCAACGGACCATACTGGTCATCCTGGATAATACCACCGATAAATCCCGGGAGTATGTTGGGGCTGGATATGGTGGACTGCACCTGGAACTGAACAGCTGACACGTCGGAGCTTATGAATACCAGCATGGCAGCTATAAAGCCTTTTAAAACAATGTTCTTAAACTTTGTTATCATAGTATTAGTTGTTTTCGTTTTCTTGACTTAATTGATTGAAAAAGGTATAATCCTTATAGGTATCCATTACCTTATAGGTATTGTTTTTCTTCTGGAGATATGAATCGATTTTAAATTCTGAATGCGGAATATGGGAGGTGCTCATATTGGAATAGGCGATCACTATTTTGGGATTGGTGATATTATCAAAACCCGGAATAGGGGTATTGGTATAACACATACTGATCGACCGGATGAAGTATTTGTCGTTATCAAAGACAATCTCCATGGATTTAATATTGGTCAGGCTGCGCTCATCAGGAATAAACCTGAGGATGGACTGCCCTTTCCCATTGACCAATGAAATGTTGTTGCAACTTGCCAATGCCAGTTGCAGATTTTCCTCAATCAACTGTGGCTTTACCACGGGCGCTACAAGTACTATACTCTGTCCGGAAGAATCCACCACAACCCTTTCATCCTCATTTTGAATGGTTTCTATTCCAAGGAGCATGGAATGTTCATTGGAGCCGCTCCTCCTGTAATAACCGGAAATAGTTTCCAGGGCCTGACTATCCGTATGGGTGTTAAATATCTGGTAACTCATTTCACATGAATAATGCCTGGCATCCAATATCCTCTCATTTATTTTCCTGACTAATTCTGAAGCTTCCTTGCTTGTCAACTTCACGGCTTGCTGAGCGCCAAGCGGTATAAACGTGAAAATCAGGAGTGTTATACTTAAAATCTGTTTCATCTGACTATCTTTTTGGTGAGTTCTCACGATTTTCCTGAATTGTCATTATCCCTCTTTCGGTCTCCTTTTTAATTCTCAATAACGTACCTTCATTATCGTATTCATAAATCGTCGCGTAATTATTATCATCGAGGGTTGCTACAAGTTTCATTGATACTGGATCATATACATATGAAACAAAACTGCCATTAGCCGGGTGTATGCGTATGTCGTCAAACAAGACTGGCCCTCCCAGTGTTCCAAGGTTGATCTCAATGTCAGTCGCCCCTATCGGAATGTCAAATTCGTAAGAAATCCTCTGCCACTTATCTATTATTTTGCCTGAACCATACATTTTAGGCAGAGTAATACTCCCTGCTGAAAACTTGATTTCCACAAATCCGTCCGTATACGTTTCCGCATCCGCAGGTGCGCTGATTTCCTTCACCCAGGCACTTATGATATACTTTCCGGGTTCAGGATTAAATGATGTCAAACAGTTCTCACATGGAATTGGCGGGATATAACAAGGTGCCGGTGCATTATACACGACAGACATCTGGCAGGAAAGAAATTCAGGTGAGAAAAAACCGCCCTTGTAGAATTTTGCCGTTAAAGTATGTGGAACACCATCTGATGTAAGACTGTTAAATGCGAAGTTAAATGGCGAAGTCAATGGCAAAGGATATATTTGCGACAAGTATCCGTTTGATAACACAAGGTATCCGGAAACAGGCGCACTGGAAAATGTAACGGTGCCGTTCAATGTGTAAAAATTACTGCCGTTGCTGCATGGACCCGGATTTGCTACCAATGTAGCAATTGAACATAAAGCAGGTGTGTCAGCGGGGCATGACGTAATGACAAAATCATAATTCAGCTGGCAGCCGGTAATGGTTGTTGCCATTAAATGCACATCTCCTTCTCCGGATTTGGCTTTTTTCTTGTCATTTTCGCCATGAATATCATCTCCTGTCCACCAATAGGATGTAAATCCGTCAGGTGCAGTCAATTCTTTTTCTCCATCGACACATGGACCGATAGATGGTGAGCTGTTCAAACATTCCCCATCCAGGTATGCATACCCTAAATGGCCTCCCCAGGCACAATCCGATACCGTAAATTCCACTGTAATATATTGGCCTATATAATCATTGAGAGGAATGGCCACAGATGTCCACTTTTTATAATAATAGGGGCTGCCGGGAGCTACCTGCAGAAAATTCTGCTGCAGTTCAGGATTACTGGTATTGGCTATGACACTATAGTTCGCACATTCCATTTCCTCCGTAACAGCGCATGTACTTGTGTTGAGAAGTTTAACCCTTACATTAAAGAATGGTTTTACATCATCCGAATGTGATGAGCCCGGATCTTCCAATACGACTGCATATTTATAAATATAGGTGCTGTTGCTGGCATCCACCTTAAATGTCCTGGTGATACGCGAGGCTTGCCCCCCGTTTGCAGTATTTTCAAGACGAACCGAATACGTGCCGCCTGTCGGGCAAACAACAGGCAGGTTACTGGTGCCGACAATAGGGTCAAACCCCGTACCGGTGAGAATATTAATATTGGTGCTGGAGCCGACAAGTGTAAAATTATGACAGGTGCTTGAGCCGAAAGTAGGATCCTGGCAGGCAATACCGTCGTATTGTTTCCAGGTGAGAAAGTTATTATTCTCAAACCCAATATTCGAACAGTTCAGATCGCCGCAGCCACCGCCGATAAACATGCTCTGCGCAGCCTTTTCAAAGATCAACCGGAAAGAATCCCTATGTTCAAGGAAGTACTCCGCCTTTGAAAAATAATACGCTCTTTTCACCGTTAACCATGATTTATAGTTACCAGCAGCGCTTTCCTCCAGGAAACTTGCATTGTTGGCAGCTGAGGCAAAGAAAC
Organism: uncultured Bacteroidota bacterium; assembly: GCA_937867025.1. Lineage (GTDB taxonomy): Bacteria > Bacteroidota > Bacteroidia > NS11-12g > UBA955 > JABMMZ01. Next base: position 18,774 of record CALMKH010000082.1, read on the forward strand.
CGGCTTTATCGCGTAAACTTTCATGAAATTGCCAACGGGAAAAACCGGCGAAATCTTCATCACTGATTTTCCTTGTCTCCCGGATTTCGTCAAGGATTTTATGTATGCCCTGATTCATCCAGATTTTCTCTGCACGTTCCGCATGGTTTGTTATACTGTCTATACCTTTGCCTGAAGCTCCCAGGGCCCATATAATCAAAGGAATAATGATGAATAGTTTATGTTTCATAGTGTTAGTTTAATTACAAGTATTACCTACAGGTTTAGTGACATTGGTTGCTCCTGAATTCACCCTGATGCTTTTCTTGCCTGTATGGCCATCATTCTCTACTGTCATATTCGGAGAATTCTTATAACTGAAATGATCGGAGGAACATTTTATGAATGGATAATCCTCCACACTGTCAAAACCGATAGCCCTGCGTTTGGCATTTGCTGCGATCGCAGTTGGAAGGGAATGATTAAACCCGTAAATAGCCGAAGAATAACGATTCAATGCATCCATGTTTTCCAATTCCTCTCCATAAGGTCCGTACTCGGTTATTTCTGTTGTCCATTGCCATAGTGTTCCGACCCCATCATCCTTGCTCCAAACCCCGTCATTCACCAACCAGAAAGGGCTGAAAAACATATATTGTCCGTCTTTACGTATATCAGTATTTGAATTGACCAGTGTATGTGTCCTGTCTGTCAGGAATGCATATGCCTTGTGTGGCCTGAATATGCCTTTTTGACCATTCACATATGGATTCTTTGTAATATATACAACCTCATTCGGATTGGTGAAACATTCGCAATAGGTTTTCCATCCTTCTTTGAAGACCTGCGCCGTAGCTGACAACACCCCGCTAATATTGTTTGCGCTTAATGAGTTTAACGGATTAACGGTTGTAGTAACAGATCCAATGTTAGCAGAAATAACATTGCGCCTGCCACTTCTTAAAATCTTCAATGTGCCGCTGGTGCTGGTCTTGAATGTCAGGCCGAGGAAATTGACTAATTTTGCCTTGTTCCCTATGATATCCGTTACCCATCCTTTCTCCCCGTTCAACGAGACTTCATCCCCCGGGAACAAAAAATCCGAGATTTTCGCGCTTGCTGAAGTGAGTGCGAAATCGCCACTACCATCAAAGCTGCCTTCCACATTCGCTCCCAGGTTCTTATATGCCCCCCCCATGGCTTCATAATACCAATGCGCCGGGTATTGAAAATTGTAAATATCATCCTCGAATTCATTTTTGGTCATTGTCAGCAATACCTGGCCGCTTTCAGCATCGTAAGCCAGATTCTTGGTAGGGACAGAAGACCCCAGGTCATGAGCAATAGTTTCTTTCACTAAAGCGTACCGGTAAACAAGCTTTGTAACCACGGCCGATCTGTACCTGGTTTTTTCCACATGGAATTCCGGCAATACAGTCGGTACGGCCGCTGGGAATATGGCTGCAAGGAAACCGGCTGTATTGACATCAGTTCCGCCGCCGTACGTTTTAGAGTCCTCCTCGCGGAAATCTACGAATACGTCATATTCCACACCTATGTCTTTTGTCGCCGTAGTGCCGTCCTTATTGATTACAAGTGCATTATTTTTTAAGCGAAAACTCTTGTCCTGGTATGGCTCGCAATTATACTTGTATTCCATTCCGGAAATAGGCATTGTGGCATCTTCTGCATATACCCACTCTGCCTTTTGCTTACCATGCATATCATTCAGTTCAATGACATATCCCTGGCTGGTAGTCATATAATCTACGCTGCTTTTATTGAGTATCTGCCAAAGTTTTTTTGTCTTGAATGGCTTGAAATCAATAGGGGTATAATCCACAATTGTTGGAAAATCCTTTGCCGTATAGAACTCTTTAATGACATGTCCCGTTGCATGCCGCTTGACATTCGTATGCTGAAGGTTTCTTATCATCACCTTGCTGTATCCTACAGATGGTGAAGGGAAAAAAGATTCTCCAAACGGGGTTTCCATATACGATTTATCATCCGGGGCAAGAAGCTTCTCTTCCTTGTTTCCTGCCCACACAGGCTGCTTCCAGGGATTCTCATCTCCGCCAATGGCAGGCTCATAAGCCGCCACTCCGGAAGAGATGGTTTTTCCATATTCATCCACAGTCGTATAAGCGTATTCCTGCCCATAGGCATACGTTGGATTGCCCGGCACCATGGTCGCCCACTCGTCGCTTATTTCAATCTTTTTCACCCTGCTTCCTCCCCCGAGTTTAAATCCAGTCGGATTATTCAACCTGATAAATGACTTATTTAAAATGACATTCTTGCCATGATCTTTAATGCGTTGGGTTTTATTAGGGCCAAGGAAGGTTTCTAATAAAGTCTTCATAGGCATGGCATTTGTGATTGCCGAAAATACCTGGATCACATTATCGCCAGGCTCTTCCACACTCACCTGGTCGTTTACAATCCTGGGGCAATGTGTCCGGCCGAACTGCCAGATGGCTTTCGAGATCGGATTCACATTGGCAGAAAAAGACTGATCGCCGATATTTACTTCCTTTAACTTGATATATCCGTAGTTATAATTGCCCGCCCCTACTGGATTATGACTCCTAACACCACAATTGGCCAACTCGATTTCTGCATATCCCGAAACATATTCGTATTGACCGGATTTATTGGTGATATTGCCCAATACCCGGAAATACAGATTATCAATACCTTTTAAATATGTTTCCTTAAATAGATTATTGGCATCCGTAGACGACAGGCTTGAAGGCAGTTCTTCCTGCAGTTTGAATGTGAGGTAATCATTGTTCCTGTTGGAACTCAGGCTTGCTACATCCTCGATCAGTTTATTATTGGCCGAATTAAAAAAATCGGAATATGTCTGATCCATGGTATTCAGCGACCAGCCAATAGAGTTAAGCTTAAACATCTGCATGGCTTTTTTATTCTGCACATAGGCATAATCATCCGCCTCATAGGTTACGTTAATTTTACCTCCCGACGGCAATGTAATAGAGGCAAGCTGCCACGCTGTGCTGTAAAGGTCTGCAGTGGTTTTATTCTGCTCAACATAAGGGAACTCAGACGAATGCTGAACGCTTCCCCCTGGATCAAAAGTACCACCTGTATTGGGTTTATAATTACCCCAACGGTCATAGGCCTTCATGTTATAGTTGGGATTAAAACTGCTGTAATCAAATGTATACGGGCTGAATTTGGCACGGTATGACTTACCATAGGTGAAGTACAGTTTTTTCAATGTGAGTTTTCCACTTACGGTAGGATTGGTTTTATTGAGTGTATTATTAGGAATTCCCTTGCACAAACTATAGTCATACTCGAAATGCACTTCCTTGATTGGAACAGCAGTCAGAGGATTGGCCTCATAATCCGGGCGGGAATACAGGCTGATCTTTCTCAGCAGATGCATTGAGATGGCATCGGCTCCCCATCCTCCGTCCCTGCCATTCACGCCATAGCTGTCGGTCCTGGGCTCTGTTGTAAAAACAGCAATTGTATTTTTTGTGACAATCTTTTCCAGGTACCAGATCTCCTTTTCACCGTACTGGTAATTCCCCTGGTCATCCTGGTTATCAGATTTCATGCCTTGGTTATAATTGGCCTTATATTGCTCAAAAGGCACGCGCCACTTATACGGTTTATCGAGTTTCTTATACTCAAAAAGGGTGTAATTGCCCAGGTCGCCTTTGCTTGGCCCCCTTATACCGTCAATATCTGTATATTCGGGAGAAACAATGGCTGTTAATAAATATGAATGCGCATACGCAGGGGTTTTTTCAGAATTAAAATAGTGGTTTTGCCCTCTTTTATTTTTTACTGTGTTATCACCAAAAGCGTATCTGATCAGACCCTTTTCATCCAGGCTCTGATAATTGACGTCAATCCTCATATCCTTCGGGGAATAACCGACTGCAATATCATTTGAATTGCCACCCGATCCCATAGAGAAAGAAGTCTGTTCTGAGAAGTAGTTATAAGCGGGAATTCCGTAATAATACCTCGCTCCATCTGTTCTTACCACAGAGACTTCGGAAATATGGTGTCCCGGTGCATCTCCGTATATTTTATCTGCATAATCCATAAGAGCATAGCGTGAAAGTTCATCCTTTCGCAAATAGCCCAGGGTCTGTCCGCGTTTTACCCGCTTTTTCCTGTACATGTCTGAAGCTATGGCATAGGTGTTACCCGACTTATCCATGAATTGATTTTTGGCATATACATCCCTGCCGGCCTTTTCCAAGGCAATCTTCACAGGTGTTCCCTTCAGGAATTTATCTGAAAAATCTCCTTCTTCATCAACAGACAATTCGCCTGTCTGTTTATAGAATACCGGCTCATAGGGTCCCTCAGCATCAGGTACCGAACCGCGGAATTTCAGATTGTTTTTGGCAATGTTCTGATCATTCCAGATATTGCTTTTTGTGTTGGTATAATTGACATGCACATCCAAGCCCACTTTAAACAGGTTGCCGCCTCCCATTTCAGCACCGAGTGATCCTCCTGCACTGGTATTGCGGTGTAGCGGATCGGCAATAGCACCCACTTCATTCCTGAACGGTCTGAACGATCCTCCTATACCATGACCGCTCACTCCTAGTATATCATACGTATAATTCGACAGAGGCAAGTTCGGTGTATTGACATTAAAATTGGCGTCCTTTTCCCTGTTAAAATCCATGATGCTGTTATTTGTTGAACCTTCCAGCGGCGCGTGATGCATATTCAGGTAACCATATCCGGGATTGGAAATCCTGTGCTCCTTTAGTTTCTGAATAGAATAATATCCGCCAAGATTCGCTGTATAATCCAACCCGGTGAATGTACCTCCCCACTTAAATGAAAAATTAGCGGAAAAGTTTACCATCGGATTCTCTGCTGTTGGTGAATAATTTCCGATTCCGAACGAAATGCTTGAACCTAACCCCCCTGACAAAACATCATCGGATGCCTTCGCGTTAAAATCATAAAATCCTCCCTTATTCTTTGAGTTTTCAGCTAGTGTGTTACCTGCTTTTACCCCATCCTTCATGTGTTCCCTATTAGAAGATTTCACATCAATAGATAACTCCCCTAAACCAGCCCTGCTGTTAAAAGAAGTACCAATACCCAGCCCTACAAACTTATCCCTGCCATTGGTTTCCTTTACTTTTGCCTCATAAGAGACCGAAGGGCTTATAGTCAACCCATTCGAAGAGGATGATGTCAGACCTAATCCGCATGTCATGCTCCCTTTGGATTTATCACCGGCTGAAAAGGAGGCGTTAAACGTATATTCCATCCCTATTCCATTGTAGTTATTATAATTAATTCCCAGGCCGAAATTGCCCTGCAACAGGTCATCTGTTCCCAGACCGAATAATTCACCTCCGAGCTTACCGGTAAAACCAATGGTTTTATTGGGCCTCAGGTTGAGTTCTTTAGTGATCTTATCCCCGTCAAAGTCATCCGGAAGACCCCTTACATTCCTGTTGATCACCCCGGGATTGATATTCCAGCCAAGCCCAACCCAGCTGGCCTCCGCATCTGTAGTAATGCCTGAATTGTAAACGATGTTGATGGGATACCCGTCAATATCCAGCAAGGGCAAATTATATGAGAAGTCGCCACTGAACGGATCCACCATATCCGACACTCCAATTGGCTGAAAACTCTGCACCTCGGGTTGACTTGGACCCCCGGTAAGGGCTAAGGTATTGAGAGGTGCAAATACCTGGAAGAGAAATACACCGATCAATCCCAGGGATACACTTCTTTTTTTCCGACTGATTCCAATGAAAATTGTCATAATAAATATGTTCTTGTTTATAGTTTTAAATTGATTTCTCCTTTATTAAAATAGTTGTCGTAAAACTTGAATGTGACACCTTCCTGCTCTTTTACCTTATCAAATACCAGGAAGAATCTTGAATAGGGCACTTTTCCATATGTCCTGTCAAATGTGGAATTAATACATTTATAGGTTTTGGAACCCGTTTCAATAGTTATGTAATCTTTGATGCCAAAGGACAAATAGTGCACTTTATCATTTGTTGTCTGATAGGTCGGGCTGGGAAACGTGACAATATCGGCCATATCTTTAACGCGTATATCCAGGTAAAAACACGAGAAATGATCATACTCGGCTGCCTCTTCATGAAACATGGTCTCGAGCCCCTCCTTTGAGATAGCATACACAGCATACAGCACGCCATCAATCTCCTTTGAATTCGTGACCGCCTCCCCCTGCTCATTTTTAACCAGTACTCCGGGCGGTGGTCCCTGATTCTCCTTTCCGGCAATAACGTTTGTCTCTGCCTGTTTACCCACACATCCGGAGGCACAGAATAAAACTATCAGTATGATATTTGCCGCTTTCATTTTCCTTCCTTTCCTCCCTTATAGCGGTTATTGACATACTCAATCACTTCTTCCGTGACATCCATCTCTTCATTTCCATACAGAATGCTGCCTTTTTTATCTGCACCCACGAGCAGGTCATATCCGTTCGACTTCCCGTATTCTTTGATGTAGGCATTCAGCTGGTTGATGACCTTTTCATCATAGGATGCCAGCAATACCGCATTATCCTCCTCGTATTGCCTGACCAGCTGGTAAACGCCTCGTTTCTGCGCTTCAAACTTCTTTTCTGTTTCAAGTGTAAAACTTTTGGAATTCTCGATTTCCATGGCTGACTGATTCAGTAGCATCTCCAGGCTATCAGTAATTCTTTGCCTTGCATTCTTTACTGCATTGTAATCCTTTGCAAGTTTTTTCTTGTATTCAAATGCTTCATACAGTTTATTAATATCGACATAGCCGATTTTTTTCTGAGAGCAGGAACCCAGTAACATGCTGACAACGGTCACCAATACCACTTTTTTTAGTGTATTCAAAGTATTCATTATACGTATTTTGCTTATTCTGTAATTTCGAACCTTAAGACGGCTTCCTGTCCATTCAATGTCACTCTTAGTTCATAATAGCGTGCCATGCGGAATTTCCCCGGCTCAATATGCAGAACATACTTCGTGAGGCCGCCATTGTACAGATCTGTTGAGTAAATGTCATTTTCCATGGAAGCGGAATCCCTTATAACCCGCTCAACTCTCCCCTGCATGTCAGGACCGTTCAATTCATTCAACCTGAAATCAGGTGTCCTTCCCATTTCATTGTGTATAATAAAGAAGAGTTTATCCCCGCTTTTTACCTTAGGTATTTCTGAGATATTGGCATCCAGATGGTAATAACGGTAATGCTGCTTCTCCACCTTTTTAATCTTGAATTTCCACTGCTCACTCTTTGCGATCTCGGTTTTTCCAACATATGCTTTAACAA
>CALMKH010000083.1 GCA_937867025.1 uncultured Bacteroidota bacterium
CTGATAACGGTTTATGAAAATCAACAAACGCACTATGAATATCAACACTATATATCTTTAAGCATCGGACACATGGGAAACAATCCTTTGCTGTTTTACTCTCTTTAAAACCGTTATCAACCCTCGAGCTGATAACGGTTTATGAAAATCAACAAACGCACTATGAATATCAACACTATATATCTTTAAGCATCGGACACATGGGGAACAATCCTTTGCTGTTTTACTCTCTTAAAACCCGTTATCATGTAATGAAACATGACAACGGGTATGAAAAATCAACAAACGCACTATATCAACACATTATAAGTTTGCAGTTTTAAGGAACTTGTAATGGTAAGCCTTACCATTTCCTGCCTTGAAACTGATTATATAAAAACCGGGGGACAACGTTTCCAGATTCGTAAACCCTTCCATGGCCGTCTCATCCTGCTTCACCAGCTCACCCTTGATGGAGGAGATACTGTAGCTGAACATCTGCTGCCCGGCGGAATTAAATCTGAAATACAGGTTAGCCGATACCACGTTGTTCACTATTTCCACATCGTTCAAAGGTTTTACCTTTAAAAACTGAACCTGGCTGTATCTGACATCACCGCTTTCGGTAACCGTTTTCACCCTGAAATATTGGTATGGATACTCGTTATTTGAAAAATTGATATCCACCCACTCCCTCGAATCCACGCACAATTCATCGTCACAATAAAAAAGGCTTTTGAATTCGTCATCACCATCCTGCTTGCCTTCCAGCACATATGATTTGCACTTGAACTCCGTCCTGAAGCTGCAATAGATTGTCTGATTCAGCTCGTACACATTGAAATTAATGACATCAGACGACGCATCAAAAAAATTGTCTGCATTCACAACCGTTACCTGCGAGTGAACAAGGTCCGCCTTTAACGGGTTTCCCATGACCATGGAAGTACTTGCTGCCATGCAGGCTCCGATCAGAGCAACGTATTTTGTAATGTTTGTCATATATGTCATGATTTTCTTTTTTTCGCTGTTATCTTACAACATTCATCCGTATCCTGCTGGTTGCGCCCTTATGTGTGTACAGGATGTAATATATCCCCGTTTCGAGTCCCTGATCGATAGCCAGCGGGAATGAATTTTCTCCTTTCACCGCCTGTACATCGAAACTGTGTATTTTCCTTCCCATGACATCACATACGTCTATCTGTGTTTTTATGTCCAAGGGAGAAAAGAAGTTGGCCGTAAATGTCCCGTTATTGGGATTGGGATATATGCTGAACGTGTTGTTAATATTCTTTGTAAGTGTTACCGGGCTGCCCAATTCTGACACATTGCCCTCATGATCCTCAGATTTCAGCCTGTAGCTGATATGCGGAAGTTCGCCGGTAACATGTGTATAGCTGTAGTTAAAATTGTTCGCAGGGTTATAAAGCACATCGGCCAGATGCATAAAATCATTGCCGTTCACACTATATTCCAGGATATATTTCTTAATGTTCTCTTCTTCGGCAACGGTCCAGTTGATTGAATTGAACCCTACTTCCTGCTCGGCATTGAATGACACAAGTTTTACAGGCAGGGCAAGGGCATCAATGATAGTGAATTGTGACGTGGCCACTGTGGCTACGCACGCAGCACTTTGACCGTTAATGCTTGAGGCAAGGTTAAGCGAGGCGTTTCCGTTTCCGCCGTTGGCTGTGGCAGAAATGGTATACTGAACCGTTTCATTCGGCTCGTAAATACTTTCATTCACTACGGTGTAAGGAATGGATATAAGGCCTGCAGTGCTTCCTGAGCTCAGGTTAGGGTTATAGTCCCCTGCCGGCAATGTCAGAATGATATCGCCGTTGGCATTGACAGTGCGCGAGCCCCTTGTAGGAGTACCTACTGTATAATCGGTTAAGAAGGTAGCTGATCCTGATTTGGTGATGGTAACGGTTGCCGGTCCCAGAAGCGTTCCATTCACATAGATATCCAGTGAATTGGATCCTGTTTCATATACGCTGCTGAATGAAAAAGACTTGATATCGACGAGCGGGCGCAAAGTAATGGTCACGTCATCTATAAGATTCCCGAGACTGCCTCCCGAAATTGCTCTGAAACCATACCTGCGCAGTCCTGAAGTGCCGTCGTTGGTAAGGGTGCCTGTATATTGCGTCCATGAACCGGTGGCCGTATGGGTGGCTGCTGTGGCAATAGTAGTAGTAGCGTTGGACTTGAGTTCAGCCACCATCCGCTCCCCTGTACCCGAACTCGCCCTTCTCAGGTGCCATACTGAAAAAGGGACCGATTCATTGGCAAGAAGACATATTTCCTGGTAAAGAAAGGTGGCATTGTTTCCGTTGATCTCTGCAAACTGTGAACCTGAATGTGAAGACCTGCCGTTAAAACCATTTGTCCAAATCTCAATGAGATAACTCCTGTTGGCTCCGGATGTACCGCACGTTACAAGTGGCGCAGATGCAGCATCCTCTGTTTTCCATCCTGATACGTTCGTCTGCTCGACAAAATTATAGCTGGCGGGCGAACACCCCATGGACGGAGACTCGAACCCGGAATTCACGATGATCCTGGTCGGAATCTGGGAAAATGCATAAAAAGGGGCAAAACAAATACCCAATAACACTACGAACAGTATCATTGATTTGATGAACCCTTCTTTGGTTTGGTAGCTCTCTTGCATATGTTTGGTTTTTAGGCAGTTAAACTTGAGTAAAAAAACCTAGTGAGTAAATACGCTTAGTTTTATTAACAAGTTATAAACAAATATACACAGCAATCGAAACAAAAAATATATCCCCCAAAAAAATTATTAAAAATTTAAGAAAACATAAAAAAACACAACATAAACAACTAAAAAACAGCGACTTATTTTTGTTATTTTTTTAGTCCCAAACTTCAAACAAAGCTTAAAATAGGTGTTTTAGGGTGTGCGAATGGCATATGTGAAGAAAATGACTGTGTAAAAACTTCTTCCAAAATTTTGAAAAAATTTTTGAAAGTTTTTCCTGCGTTATATCCGGTCGAAAGCGCCGTCTATAAAGGGGTATAGCTGCATAGTGTTTTAAAAAACCGGAAAAATCAGTCTGAAAAATTTCTTTGATTGTCTGCTTCCTTTCATGTATACATTAAAAAAGGAATATATATTTCACAGTTCCCCTTAATGAGCAGGTTGCTCCATGTGATGATCAATCCGATTGCCGGGTTGTGCAGGCCGGTATTTGGTATCCGGGTTCCAGCCCAGAGTGCCTATGAGTATTCCGAACCCCAGCACATAAGCTACCGCGACATGCCAGCCATTCTTCATCCAGGCCCCAACAGATTTAGCCTCGGGGTACATGTTGGATATGGCCACCCCAGCAGAAGATCCGAACCATATCATGCTGCCTCCGAATCCTACGGCATACGCCAGTACACCCCAGTCATACCCGCCCTGGGTCAGGGCCAG
>CALMKH010000084.1 GCA_937867025.1 uncultured Bacteroidota bacterium
TTGTATTGAGCAATGCCGTTCATACGCCTGATGATCTCAGGAATGGATTTTATTACCATGTGCAAATGTTACAACTTGCCAGGGCTTTTGAATTAAAATATAAAGACAGGCCGGATGGACAGGAGTCTGTGCAAAAATCATAAATTCGCGACCTGAAATGGAGAGCCATGCAGATTATTATAAACCGCAGTTGCCCGATACACAGTCACTAAAGACAGAGATAAGCTCTCTCTTCCTGGCAAAGGATGCAGGCCCCGTAAAGGAACATCTGGCCGGGCTCATCTGCAAGTTGCTGATGAGGGATGAAAAAGCGGGGCTGGACTATATGGAACAGTTTAAATCGCGATATTCAGTCGATGGATCAGAACGTGTCTCGGTCCTTATCACCTCATACAATACCGGAAATTATATCCGCGCCTGCCTGAAAAGCATATTGCTGCAGACCTACCATAACCTGGAAATCATCCTTGTAGACGATGGCTCATCGGATAATACCCTGGAACAGGTAAGGGACATTAAGGACGACCGCCTGAAGGTATTCCCGTTCGCTCAGAACAGGGGGAGGGTGGCGGCCCTGAATGAAGGTCTTGGCAAATGCACCGGGGCGTATATTGCCCTCATGGATTCCGACGACCTTGCATCCCCCATAAGGATTGAGAAACTTCTCGCATACTGTATGCAGTATTCGCTGTCGGCAGTGTCTTCACAATTGTATGAATATTCGGAAGGTACACCGCTCACGTGTTCAATAAGCAGTTTCAGCCCCGACCAGGGAGAGCTGAAAGTGAGAATGCTTTTCTACAATGCGTTTCCTCATGCTGCGACGCTGTTCAGAGGTGAAACGCTGAAGCGCACAGGATACAGGGAAGGTTTCCCGTATGCCGAAGACTTCGAAATGCTGAGCAGGTATATTTCTGAATACGGACATGTAGGATTATTGCCCGACCCGTTGTACCTGTATCGCAGGAGAGGCGATTCCGCAACGGGGGAAGCAAATTTCACCAAGGCCTATGCCAGTCAGAAAGAGGTCATCAGGAATTTCATAGAAGCCAATCTTTTCAAGCCGGAGGAAGAGGAGCTCGCTCTTCATCTCCGCATGGAACGCAACATACGGAATCCTGAAACAGATATAGATACTCTCGTGGCTATCCGTCGCTGGATCCATAAATTGTTAAGATCAAACCTTGCAAAACATGCATTTGACCAGGAATCTCTCCGGAAAATACTTATCAAGAATTACTGGAGCGTATATTATTATGCCAATACGAAACATCACGGCCTGAACCTGGCTTTGCGCCTGATGCCATTTCAGGGTTTCAGGTCCAATATCATTACGCTGAAGGAAGCAGCCAAGGCTATGGCGGGGAAAAGATAAGCGCATTAGCGGATGCCCTGGTCCGACGAAGCGGTATCCAACATTTTCCTGGTCCTTTGCCGTTCCAATATGAGGCTAAGATGCAGGCGGATCACCTCCCCGAGTTCATCTTCCGTCAGGTGGACCGCCTCTTTCCCGTTAAGAATGTTCCTGTGAAGTTTTTTGCTGAAATCATATGAACCGAATATGATGACAGGTGTGCCATAAGCCAGTATCTGCTGGCCGTTGTCCGAAAGTTTCCACTGTGCGGCCCAGTGGTATATCCATTTGGCGTCATGTTCGGCGAGACGCGCGCAGGCATGGCTTGCAGGGTAGCCTGGCAATTCATACTGGTGCATGGACACGCCGCTTTTGTTCTCAAGATTGAAATACCAGTCAAGGATCCATTCATCATCAATCGTACTGATGGTTCTTTTGGCCTTCCAGTTGCAATGGAAGAGGCCTGTGTGGGTGGGAGTGCTTTTTTTGCCGAGGCTTGTCGGTCCCCAACGGATGAGCTTCCCGTTTTCATATGCAGCAAAGGCTTGCAACCTGTAGGAGAATAAAAGGATCTTTGAAATGGAATCGAGCGCCTGCAAATGTGCCGGAAAAGGAGCGTATGCCAGCCAGTTCGCGATAAACGTATCAGGGACTATCAGCGTATCCACCCTGCGAAGCGCCTTTTTATCAATCCTGTTCAATCCGAGCAGAATATGTATCTGTTCAGGGGAATACTGTGAGTCCAGGTGTTTAATGCCTTCGGTCATAAGGTGGTATGAGATATTTAATTCCGGAATGGGTTTGCCGGCAACTATCCTTGTTTCGTTAACGGGTCCGCCCCCTGCGGACAGTGGCTTCTGATCCTGCTTGTTCCTGCACGAGACAGAAAAAACAGTCATAAATATGAGGATTAAAACAGGTATGCTTTTCAAGGTGAATTCTTTACCGCAAATATCCTGTTCATATGCCATATTTGATTATAGTATTCAAATCATAGCTTGCAGGATTTCAATTTTCCGGGGAAGATTTTTGCGGGGAAAAAAATGGAAATCTGCCGATTTTTCCATGTGCCGGGAAGCTTTGTTATTGTTTGGTCTATTAAAGACAGGGCCGCTCGGCGGCAGAAGTTTGTCAAATACACGCAATTAATGATTTTCGGGTATATTAAGATTATGCAACATAAGCGTTCAATCATGTAACGTTTTGCCAAGCCCCAGTATGAATTTTGTATTGCACAAATGAAGAGAGGTTATGAGAACAATGGATTTAAATTTCAGGATTATTTTGCTTTCCACTACATTGCTGGTGTTGAGCGGAATGTTAATTAACGGACTGGTGGCGCCGGATCTCAGTTCAGCTCAGGATATGAGCCTGTATTCAGATATGGGAGCGCATATGATAACGCCGCAGCAACCCGCTCCTGAAAAGAAAATCATTGAGGGTCCAATTACCAATAGTGAGGACGGAACCAAAGACATGCCTGTACTGGCGGCTGTTGTAAGCAGCGAGGTTATCTCTTTCGTTCCGCAATTCGACGAGAACTGGTGCAAGGATCGTTACCCCGGAATTGAAGGAAAAAAGATTTCGCTGAACAGCGAAGATATCATTATAAAGAATAAGAACGGAACAAAAATTACAGATTATCAGTCGCTGTGCCTGCAGTTGGCACCAACAGAACCAATAGCGACTTCAATTGAAAGAACGTATGCATTTGATGATGCCTATGTGGATGTGAAAGGCATAGGCCCGATGAAAATTAATTCGATTCGTTTTACATACGAAAATGCAGCTGCCATGAAGCATTAATTAGTTAGAAATAATTACCATCCGCTTTAGTTTTAACAAACCTGCCAGGGGAAACCACCCGGCAGGTTTTTTTTTGTAATTTTAAAGGGCTTTTAATCAGTGGTTTGTGTTTGTATTTAAGTAGAAAACAGCAATAAACAGTAAAAAACATCATTAAACATATGTAAATATCATAAAATATATTACTTTTGTTGCATTAATTTTAAAAATATGGAACAGTCTAAAGGGATTCTGGACGTATTCAGCATTTTCCGAAATAAGGAAGCTTATTTTGAGGGCATCAATCAGAAAGCTTCCAACAGATTGATGTTAAACCAGGTCATAATGGTCTGCCTGCTTACATGTTGTTACGGAATAGTGATGGGCAGCTACCACAGTTTTATACAGGCCATATCGGCAGGAATAAAGGTAACGATGCTGTTCATATTTGCCATAATGATCTGCTTTCCTTCTTTTTTTATCATTCAGCAGGTGTTGGGTTCCATGATGACTATCCGGCAGATGATCATGATTGTTCTGAGCGGTCTGGTGCTTACCGCCACCATTCTCTGCTCCTTCATACCCATTGTTATATTTTTCCAGGTGACGGGAGGGAATTATCATTTCCTGCAGTTGCTCCATGTCGGTATCTTTATGTTTGCCGGTTTTTTCGGATTGAGGCTGATGGTGGAAGCTCTGAAATATGCCTGCGAGATCAAGGCTATCTATCCTGAGATAGGGGTGAAAGTATTTAAGGTCTGGGTGATCATTCTCGCATTTGTAAGCATCCAGCTTTCCTGGAATCTGCGGCCTTTCCTATGCGAAAAACATGAACCTTTCAAAGTATTCCGCAAGCATGAAGGGAATTTTTACACGGCTATTGTATATTCGATCCAAAAGCTGACAGAAACGAATGACAAGCGTGTTAAAGAACCTATTTTTGTAATGCCTCCGGATAAATGGACTGAAGATAGTACGTATAAAAATGATTCTGCCAGGTAACGATGGAAACACAGGATATCATGACTCTTGAAGAGGTTGCAAAATACCTGAAATTAAAGCCCCAGACAATTTATTCATGGGCGCAGGAAGGTAAAATCCCCGCAGCAAAGCTCGGTAAGGAATGGCGTTTCAGAAAATCGGTGATTGATAAGTGGTTTAACCAGCATATCGATGAAAAATTCTCAGGTTTCCTGGAATAAATGGGCAGGTAGCACATGTCTGGTTATTCCATCTGCAGATAATTTTTTACCCTGGGCCCGAGTTCTTTCATCGTGTTCTCCATTTCCGGAACTATGTCTTTATAATCCCATTTCTTAGAATATTCGACCGCCCTCCCGATTATGTCATGAGCTTCGTAAACGATTGACCTTATATAATCGTTATCCTGTTTGCGGCCCTGAAACCTGGTATAATACAAGATTTCCTGTTTTGCTATACGGAAGACGTCCTGCAGGTGTTTTTTTGCAAGGGTATCATTGTCTGTCCGCTGCCGTATCACTGCCATATTCAATTTTGTCTGGCCTTTGGTCACAAGAACGGATTCGGGTATTTCGCGGTCACATTTGTCAATCAGCGCAACCACCTGTCTTTTCAGGGAATCGGTCATGATCCTGTTTTGCGGATCTGAGAGGGAAGAATCCCTGGCATGTATGTCTTCAATCCTGTCGAGGTATTCGGCCGCAAGTGCTATAAAACACTGCTGTAAAGAAGACGCGGCAATATCCGACTTGTCGTCCAGGTAGAAATTTCTTTTTTCCTTCATTCCGCTGTACCTGAATTCGTGCATCAATTGTTTTTGAAGCGCTTTTGTATTGAGCCTGCTAACCTGGCCCCCATTTACCTGCGAATGTATGGGCACTAACTGGTACACCAGCCCGGTCCGTTCAAAATACGGTTCCAGGTTTATAAAACCTTCGTTGCCTGCAATCGTCGAAAAACATATGGGCCGTTTCCATCCTCTTTCCGCATTCGTGGCTATCAGGTCGAGCAGCAGCAGATCCCCTTTGTGAATACCTCTCGACGGGAAATTGATCAGGATCTCTTTGGCAATGTTTGCCGAATCTTCTGCGCGTACAACACCGGATCGCAGGGCTGCTTCGCGATTGACAGGAACGGTGAATTGCCTGGTGTGAAATGTCCGTGAGGGTTCCGAAAGCAGTTGCCTGATAAATGTTCTTAAATCGACGGGCTTTTCATGGCCCGGGAGGGGCTCATACTGAAAGTACTCGTTTTCACCGGCCGCGAGTTGTTGTTTGCCGAGGGTAAGCGGCAGCGGTTCGCTGTCATATACTTTTTCAAGCATAGCCATGGAATACCAGTCGCTGGGAAGAAGGTTCTGGTTGATGATCCTCACATCTTTCCTGATACCTTCCACATTTTGCGCATACCATAAAGGATATGTATCATTATCGGCATTGCCGAGCAGAATGGCATTGGGCGGGCAGGAGTTCAGGTAATTCCTGGCAAAATCGATGGCCAGGTACCTGCGGCTCCTGTCGTGGTCGTCCCAGCCCTGCTGAGCCATAATGACAGGTGCAGAAAATGCAGCGATGGCAGAGATGACGGATGCTGCGGCGGGGCTTGTTTTTTTCTTCAAAAGGTCGAGGAGCCATATGACGCCTAATCCTATCCATATACAAAATACCTGGAATGATCCCACATGCACATAATCCCTTTCGCGCGGCTCAAAAGGCGGCTGATTCAGGAAAATGTTAATGAGGATGCCTGTATACAGGAACAGGATGACGAGGGTTGCAAAATCTTTTCTCCCTTTTTTGTACTGCACGACCATTCCAAGTATACCGATTATCAATGGCAGAAGGAAAAACCTGTTGCGTCCCTTGTTCATTTCCAGGTAATCCGGAAGCCCGGCCTGGGGTCCCAGCCGCATGTAATCAATAATATTAATGCCCGAAATCCAGTTGCCGTCGGTAAAGCGGTTATAACTATGGCCTTGCTTGTCGTTCTGCCGGCCCGCAAAATTCCACATAAAATACCGGAGATACATATGGTTGATCTGGTAGCTGAAGAAGAATTGCAGATTGTTAGCCATGGTCGGTTTTTCAGCTTTTAATTCTTCAAGCCGGGCTCTGAGTTCCTCCCTGGCGGTCTGGTCTGCGGTTTCCCCTATCTGGCGTTCCAGGTTGTCAATGCTGGTATTGGTTTCATTCATGCCTCCCCAATAACGATAGCCGGAAGGACTGCCATCTTTCTGCATGTCGCCCATTCTGGGAAAAAATGTATTATAGGCGGGATCATATGCGTACTCCTGTTTTTCCCCTATGTGCGTGTATTGCGTTGAATCCTTCCGGTATAGGTCACCTGTGTTTTTTACTTCCACAGGTTTTGCATTGAAATACGGGCCGTACACCAGGGGACGTTCTTCATACTGGGCACGATTGATATAATCCGCAAGGTTGAAGGGTTCCTCCGGATTGCTCATGTCGATTGGAAGCGGTTCATTCGAGCGTATAACCACCATCGAGTAGCTGCCATAGCCGAGTAAAATGTAGGCAAGACATATGAACGCAAGGTGTATGTGGGATTTTTTTCTTGTGTAATATATGCCGTATCCCACAACGCCACCAATAATCAGGATGCCGGCGAAGACTCCGCTCCAGAAGCCCATGCCAAGGGAGTTGACAAAGAACAGGTCCAGGGTTTTCAATAAGGCGGGAATTCCGGGGATAATTATTTTCTGGACAAACATTAATACCGCGAGCCCGCTTATCAGGCAATAGAAAAAACCTTTGCGCGAGTATTTGAAATGCCTGAAGTAATACATGCAGGCAACAGAGGGAATGACAAGCAGGCTTAATAAATGTGTACCGATGGACAATCCGACACAGTATGCAATCAGCACCAGCCATTTGCCGGCATACGGGCTTTTGTCGCTTTCCCATCTGGTGGCCGCCCATACATTGAATGCCGTAAAAAAGGACGACATGGCATACACCTCCGCTTCAACGGCGCTGAACCAGAACGTATCGCTGAATGTCAAAGCCATGGAAGCAACCAATCCGGCAGAAAAAATGGTAAAGTCCGCCCATTTTCCACCATTAGCCTGGCGCACTATTTTGGCGGCGAAATAGGTAGTGATCCAGAAAGTGAACATGACGGTAAGGGCGCTGCATGTCGCACTCAGCATATTGACGGCTATGGAAACGCCTTCCCTTGTGGAAGAAAAGAGTGCAAATAAGCGGCCCACCATCAGGAAAAGAGGCGCTCCGGGTTGGTGTACAACCTGTAATTTGTCTGCGGCAGCGGTGAATTCACCGCAATCCCACATACTTACGGAAGGTTCGAGTGTAAGGGTGTAAACTGCCAGAGACATGGCAAATACTATCCACCCAAGCAGCCGGTTAACTGTTTGATAACGCATAAGGTTTATTAAATCAAGTAAGGTGTTTAGCTGTCGGCAGGTCCCGGGAGGCTGTCATACCGGCGCCAGTCTGTGCCCGGCCCCTGATGGAAATCCTCGGAATCCCTGCGGGGCAGGTGAAA
Organism: uncultured Bacteroidota bacterium; assembly: GCA_937867025.1. Lineage (GTDB taxonomy): Bacteria > Bacteroidota > Bacteroidia > NS11-12g > UBA955 > JABMMZ01. The sequence continues at coordinate 7,646 of CALMKH010000084.1, forward strand.
CTCAGGAACAAGTTCTGTAGCGTCCCTGTTTTCTTTTAAGTGGAGCCCGTTGGTTTTAGGAGAGCCGGGAACGGGTTGCGAATCCTGCTTCTCTATAAATACGGTGTCGTAAATCCTGACCCCTTCCTGCATAATGTAAACGGTGTCGGTTCCGGCAACGAGCGATGAGGGTGATTGTTTGTACGCTGTCAGGTAATGGCACAGCCATCCGGCTGCGAACAATAAAAAAACAGCCGCTATTTTCCATAACATGTTTAAGGGAGTAACGGTCTTTTTCGGGTATCTCCTGTCAAAAGTATCCAGCAGGTCATTCCTGACCGGGAGATAAGCCGAGGTGCTTCCCGCGCTGATGCTTTTACGGATAAAAAAAGCGGCTGAATGCATATCGTCATACTCTTCTTCTGACAAGTATTTAAGTACTTCCTGCCGCTCAGAAGCGCTCAAATTCCTGAAAGGCCTGTTTTCAAGCCAGTCGAATATTTCCGGGTTGATCTGTTCAAATGGTTGTGCCATAATGGAATGGTTTTAATTGGGTGGAAAATTTTTTAAGCAGGTAGTAAATTCCCGACTTGACGGATCCTTCAGGGATGCCAAGGCAGTCGGCTATTTCTTTTATGCTGAGCTCCTGCTCGAAGCGCAGCACAAAGATGTTCTTTTCTTTTTCGTTCAGTTCTTTATAGGCTTCGCGTATGCTTCCGCGCAAAAGCTCATAATCCAATGTGTGCTGCTGGCTGGCATATGGTTGCCGCGGCCCAGCATTCTCCTCCAGTATTCTAGCCCTGTTGCCGGCGTCCCTTAAGACATTGCGACAGGTGTTGCCGGTAACGGTATATATCCAGCTCGAGAATTTTCTGCCTGTATCAAAACTCTGAGGCTTCTCGATGATCTTTACAAATACCTCCTGGACGGCATCCTGGGATTGTTGAAGGTCATTTACAAAGCGCTGGGCGTACCATACAAGTTTATTGAAATATCTGTCATACAAAGCCTCAAAAGCTGAACGGTCGCCCTTGCAGACAAGTTGCATCAGTTGCTCATCAGTTTTTTCCCTGGTTGATATCTTAAGGGGTCTTGACAATATTGTTCTGCCTTTAAAAGTTTACTCTATTACACTCTGACGAAATAAAGGTTCAAAATATTGCCCGGAAAATTTTTAAAACCGATGAAATGATGGTTCGGGCGGTTAAATTTTAAATATGTGATGGACATTATCACCGGTTCGGATCATCCGCCCATCCCGTAAAAGTAGTAATTTTGCTTAATGCGTTTTATTACCCGTAACGTGTGGGTGCTTTCGGTCGTAAGTCTATTTACGGATGTGGCGACAGAAATGCTGTATCCTGTCATGCCGGTTTACCTGAGTTCAATTGGTTTTTCCGTGGTCCTTATCGGGGTCCTTGAAGGATGTGCGGAGGCTACGGCAGGGCTCAGCAAGGGATATTTCGGGAATCTGAGCGACCACCAGGGCAGGCGGCTGCCGTTTATACGTGCCGGTTACGGGTTCAGCGGCATTTCCAAGCCTCTGATGATTGCATGGATAAATCCTTTATGGGTTTTTTTTGCGCGAGCTCTCGACCGGCTGGGAAAAGGGATAAGAACAGGCGCCAGGGATGCCTTGTTGTCGGATGAGGCTAATGAAAGGACGAAAGCGAAAGTGTTCGGGTTTCACAGGGCAATGGATACCCTCGGTGCCGTGTTGGGACCGGCTCTGGCACTTCTTTATCTGGCATACCATCCGGCAGAATACCGTTCCTTGTTCCTGATAGCTTTTATCCCGGGTGTACTGGCTATAGTTTTTACCGGGCTGATCCGTGAAAAAAGGGCAGAACCCAAAACAGGCAAAAAGCCGGGATTTTTTCAGTTTGCAAGGTATTGGAAGGAGAGCCCTGCAGAATACAGGAAACTGGCGGGCGCATTGCTGGTGTTCACTCTCTTTAACAGTTCGGATATGTTTTTGCTGCTTAGGGTTAAGGATGCAGGATATGACGATACAACAGTTATCGGCGCCTATATGTTTTATAATCTGATGTATGCCGCATTATCTTATCCGATGGGAGCACTGGCCGACAGACTCGGAATGAAAAAGGTTTTCCTCGGAGGGCTTCTGGTTTTTTCATGCGTATATGCGGGAATGGCTTTTGCAGAGGATACTTACGTTTTTATGGGTTTGTTTGTTCTTTACGGTTTATTTTCAGCTGCAACCGAAGGAGTGGCCAAAGCGTGGATTACAAATATCTGTGAGAAACGGCAGGCCGCCACTGCCATAGGCACGTATACCGCTTTCCAGAGCGTCTGCACCCTTTTGGCAAGTTCCGTTACAGGACTGATATGGTATTGGGCGGGGGCGATACCTGCCCTGCTACTGACATCTGCAGGCAGCTTGGCGGTGATGGTATTCATGATGACAAGGGTAAAAAGCGGGTACAAGGTTTAGGCCCTTATACGTATTGATGTGGCGAGTATCAGTTGAAAAAAAGTATTTAATATGCAGAATATCTTTACTTTTGTGATATATAACAAGCATGGCTTTACAGATTTTCATTACATTTTTCCTTGTTTTCCTTAATGGGTTTTTCGTTGCCGCGGAATTTGCCATAGTGAAGGTAAGGGCTTCGCAGCTTGAAGTGAAAGTGAAATCAGGTAACAGGTTTGCTGTCCTGTCCAAGCATATAGTGACACACCTGGATGCCTATCTTGCCGCCACGCAGCTGGGTATAACACTGGCCAGTCTGGGTTTGGGCTGGATTGGCGAGCCCGTGGTTTCCAAACTGATCGTCAATTTTATGAATTTTCTCGGAGTGGATGTTACGGAAGATGTAGCGCACAGCATCGCTCTTCCATGCGCTTTTGCCGTCATCACCATACTGCATATCGTTTTTGGTGAGCTTGCCCCGAAGTCCATGGCCATTCAGCGCTCCGAGCAGACGACTTTGTTTATTGCCTACCCGTTGCAATTCTTTTATGCGTTGTTCAGGCCGTTTATATGGGTCCTTAACGGTATTGCGGGAGTTATTCTGAAAGGCCTGGGAATATCAACCATTCACGGATCGGAAGTGCACAGCAGCGATGAATTGAAATACCTTGTGCAACTTGGCAAGGAAAGCGGGGAGATAGAGGAAACGGATTACGACATCATAAAGAATGCATTTCATTTTTCCGAAAGGACGGTAAAACAGGTGATGGTGCCCAGGACCCAGGTCCTTGCGGTGGATGTGCAGGATTTTAATGATGATGCCATCGCCAGGATAATTGAAGAGAGTTATTCCCGCATACCATGTTATGAAGATACGCTTGACCATGTAGTCGGGGTGGTGTATCTCAAGGATATATTATTGAAGATGCGCAAGCAGGAAAAAGTGAACATACGCGATATCATGCGCCCTGTCTTTACCATCCCTGAAACCAAACATATCGGCCAGCTGCTGAAGGATTTTCAGCAGAAACATCAGCAGATAGCCATTGTGGTTGATGAATACGGCGGAACCAAGGGCATTGTTACCATGGAGGACATATTGGAAGAACTGGTCGGAGAGATACAGGACGAATATGATAATGAAACACCCGTGGTTGAAAAAACCGGGGACAAGGTATATTCGGTGCAGGCATCGGCAACCCTGGACGATATTAACAAGTACCTTCCTCACCCTGTCAAGAAAGACGAAATGTATGAAACCCTCGCAGGTTACCTGATCCACCACAACAGGAGAATCCCCAACACCAATGAAAAAATCATCAGTGACCGTTACGAGTTTACCATACTTAAAAGAAGCCGCAGCAGTATCGTGCTTGTAAAGGTGGTTGATCTTGATGAGGATTGAGCCGGCAATTTACCGCTAGAGGTGATAAATCTTCCTGAAAAAAATCATCATTTTCAAGTGGTCTTTCCATATTATTATGAATTATTCTGTGATACACAAGGCTAAAAAAATGATTCTGACATATTTGCCATCATAGTCCGCATCCTTTTATTTATGCGGGTTTTGCTAAAATTTTTAGCAAAAAAATCGAAAATTTCATTATATTTTTGACACATGAAGAACGAGGAATTCATCAAGGGAAGAGGCGCGCAGATGAATGCTCACAACAAGTTTGACCGGTACCATTTTGTGCAGGAACATTGGGAGGGGATTGATGAGGAAGATACATCGCTGCAGGAAAAAACCGAATACATTGAGGTGTTTCCGAAGACTATCATCAATAAGGTAGAGAGTGAGGACCTCCGGTTCGGATATTCGATGAACCCTTACCAGGGATGTGAGCATGGGTGCCTGTATTGTTATGCCCGAAACACGCACAATTACTGGGGATATAGTTCGGGGACTGAGTTTGAGCAAAAGATCCTTGTGAAGAAGAACGCGCCCCAGCTTCTGGAGGAAGCTTTCAGGCAGAAGAACTGGGTTCCCGAACCCATCATGTTTTCAGGCAATACGGACTGTTACCAGCCGGCGGAAAGGAAATTCGGCATCACGCGTCAGATGCTGGAAATATGCCTCAAATACAGGAACCCGGTAAGCATGATCACAAAAAATTCGCTGATAGAAAGGGATATCGATATCCTGGAAGAACTCAATAAGCTCGACCTGGTGAACGTAAGTATCACACTGACGTCCCTTGATGAGAATCTCAGGAGGTTGCTGGAGCCGAGAACCGCCAGTGCGCAGAGAAAGCTAAAGACCATTGAGGTGCTGGCCGCAAAAGGTATTTCCGTTAATGTCATGATGGCCCCCATCATTCCGGGACTGAACAGTCATGAAATTTTCAGCCTGGCCAAAGAAGTGTCTGCGCGCGGAGCCTCCGCCATCAATTATACAATTGTAAGGCTTAACGGTACGATTGGCGAAGTGTTCCTCGACTGGATAAGGAAAACTTTCCCCGACAGGGCTGACAAAGTGATACACCAGATAGAAGAATGTCATGGCGGCAAGCTGAATGACAGCCGCTGGGGCATACGCATGTCCGGTGAAGGAAAAACAGCTGAAATGGTGGCGCAAATGATACAAGTGGCCAGGGAAAAATTCTTTAAGGACCGAAGCATGAAAAAGCTGAACTGCGATCTTTTTGTCAGGAATAAGAAAGGTCAGCTGCCACTGTTTTAAAACCGTATTGGAGTTTAATCTTTTTTCTTTTTTTCTTCCTTGCGCTTCTCCTTGTCTTTTTTATCTTTTTCCTCCACCGCTTCCCCTGCAGGTTTTTCTTTGCCGAAAACTTTTTGCAGGAATGTGCGGTTATCCTCAGCGGCTGCCGCGTTGCTGATATTGATGCTGTTGTCGATGGAGGGCTTCAAAGCATTTATAAAAGCATTCCTGAGCACGTAGCTTATAGCATCCCACATGGCGGTTTCAGGTGCGTCAAAACTGCCTTTGATTGGGATTTTTGTTGCGAGTTGTTCTTCTTTCTGGTTCTGGAATACTTCAGCAACGCTTCCTACGACTGTCTCCCACAATATCTGTCCCACGTTTCCCTCTTCCTTGTTCCACTGCACAACATCCAGGTCCTTGATGATGGGTTTGACATAGCCGTTGAATTTGCCGTCTTTGGCTGCAAATTCAGTATATAAGCCGAACCGTCCTTTTTTAACATCGAAATTTCCGTACGCCTTGAAAAAATCGTTCAGGTGAACCATGTTGACTCCCGTCACTTTTGTATTCAGGTCAAATGTAGGCACCTTGTTCAACGCATCGAAATCGACCAGCAGTTTAATATTGCCACCGTAAGCCTTTGCAGATGCCTCCATATGAGCCGGGAGCAGTTTATTGCTGTCGTTGACATTCGTAAGATTGGTGGCAAGGACTTCAATCTCTTTCATGGCAATGTCCACCTTCGGATTGCTTCCCTGGTCGATAAAATGTATCTGCCCGTTGCTTATCTCAAACCTGTTAATGGATAAAGGCATCAGGTCGTTGATCAGGTCCCTGAAATCAGCAGTATCGGCTCGCAGGTCTTCATCTTTATGTTTGCCTTTCACAAAATTCAACCTCGGATTGTTGACGTAGATCTCACCTACGATGGCTCCCTTGAAAATGGCATTCCATTCTACTGAAAGATCTATTTCCGTAGAGTGAAAAAAGGGGATGGTATCCTGCTTCCCGGCTTTCTCCATACGTTTGTCCAGCCTGATTTCCCTGATGATATAAGCACCCCTGTACAAGGCAATGTCTATATCATCCACATGCCCGTAATATTCCTTGAGTTCTGAAAGCGTTTTGTTGACATACTTTAAAACAATATAGGGCAGCATCAGCCGGAATACAACCAGGATGACAACAATGGATCCCAGTATGATCCATTTTTTCCTGACTTTTCTTTTTTTCTTTTCTTCAGCCATAATGCACAGTTAAAATGTCTCTTCAGGGAAATGATAATATGACAGGTCGGAGTTGGAAGGGCCGTTGATCACTTTTCCTTCTATGGTGAACCTGCTTCCATGACAGGGGCAGTCCCAGCTGTTCTCGTCATTGTTCCATCTAACAATGCATCCGAGGTGCGGGCATTGCACGGATACAATATGAAGCATGTCCCTGGCATCCCTGTAAGCGCCGTATTTTTCGCCTTTTATTTCCACGATCCGGCCTTCGTCTTTTTTTACTTCACGGAGTGCTTTGAGTTCGGGATGATGAGCATAACCTTTGATAAGTTCCCGGACGACAATCGTATTGTCCCTGATAAAATTCTGGCCTACGGAAAGGAATTTGAACCGGTCAGGATCATAGAGCCCTGCCCATGGATGTTGTTTGCCTTCGATCAGATCCGGGATAATCATCGCCGCGATGGTTCCATGGGTCATGCCGTTACCCGAATCGCCGGTCACGATATATGTATTGTCGCTGTCCATCGGATTACGGCCTATAAATGCCATGCCGTCCATAGGTTCCATAACCTGTCCCGACCAGCGGTAGACCACCTCTTCCACAGGGAACCTTTCACGTGTCCACTGTTCAAGCCTGCCATACCTGTTCTCTTCAGGTACATCATTGTCCGCCACACCTGTCATATGATCCTCTCCGCCGCAAATAAGCAGGTCATGCTGATCGTCAAGAGCAGCCATCCTTACATAGTGATAAGGCTGGGCGGTACCTTTTATTTCCTGGTCGCCTGTATCCCACCATAATGCTTTGGACAGCCCTTTTTGTACCCTTGCGCCTATGACATAGGTGCGGTGCGGAGATTGTTTTGTATGAATGACGAACCTGTTGTTTACCGGCGTATTGGTGGCTATGACAACATGATTGGCATTTACCCGGTGCTTGCCAGTTGTTTCTATGCCTTTCTCATCGATCTTCGCCGCGTGTGTTTCAGTAAAAATTTTTCCGTTCCTTTTTTCAATCGCAGTACAAAGGCCATGCAGGTATTTCATGATATGAAACTGGGCCTGTGCCGGAAATTTAATGCAGGGGCCCGATTCCTTTCCGATACCGGGCACGTTATCCAGCCATTCGGTTTTTAATCCCGCTTCCCTGGTGGCTTCGAATTCTTTTTTTAAGGATTCGATCTTATCAGAAGGGTGCAGGAACAGGTATCCGTCCAGGCGCTCAAAATCACAGTCTATCTGCTCATTTTTCACGATAGTCTCAATATAACCGATAGCAGCATTGTGACTTTCAGCCGCAAGCTTAGCCTTTTCCTTCCCATGCACATTTTCCAGGTGATAATACCGGTCATCCAGCGCACAGGTAAGATGGGCGGTGGTACGGCCTGTTTCACCGCTTCCTATCATGCCGTCTTCTATGATGACCACATCCCGTCCTCTCAACGTCAGCTCGTACGCCATGGTGATGCCGGATATGCCTCCGCCGACAATAACAATATCCGTGTCGATGTTCTTGTCAAGAGGCTTGTACATCCTCGGAACGACCGAATTTGTCCAGTAGGAAATATGCGTTCCTGAGGTTTTAAGGTCATTAATCATGATTATGTTTCTATTTAATGTGGCGAATTTAAGAGGTGCGAAAAAACCATTTGTTATAGTTTTAAGCTAACAAGTTGCAAGATTTCCATATACAATGCCTTGTGCTTGATGTTTTTATCATGCCGAATGATGTAAAAAGTTTTCGACTTCATCCCACCGTTGCACGAGGACAGATGCAGTTCTTCAGGTAACATGTTTTTATAGTTTGTTTAAATTTTTTGCTATATTTTTCTTCTATTAGTTTTTTCGATTTTAAATTAAAAAATTATAGAAAAAACTCATGTGTGAATCATATAACGAATAATCGTATTGATATAAAATGCAGTTTATAAATCGGTAAGACCTTTGTATCATAGAAAATTATAAAAAATTACATCATGAAAAAATTAAAGATTTATTTAGTAGCGGCATTGATTGGATTGTCAGTTTTGCCATTTCAGTCATGCCAAAAAGGTGAAGATGATCCGGTGGTATCTTTAAGAACAAGGAAAGACAGGTTTACAAATACTTGGGTTATGACCAAGTACGAAAAGAACGGTGTTAATCAGGATCTCAGCGGAAGCACTTACACCCTGGAGGTATTCAACAGCGGCAGGCTCACCCAGACCATCGAAGGCGCCATTTTCGGATTCCCGACCAGGAGCGTAAAGGAAGGCGACTGGGTTTTTATCAATGATGAAGAAGATGTGAGGATTACCATAGAAGGCAATGCCACAATTTATAACGTTCAAAGGCTTGCCACCAATGAACTTTGGCTGAAGAAGGTTGAGAACGGCAATACACACGTGTATTTCTTTGAAACCAGGCAATAAGCCGGATAGTACAAGACTAAAACAAAAAACACAACATGCAAGGACTTTCTGTGTAGCACACCCGGAAGTCCTTGTTTTTTGCCATAACATTAACACATATGCCAACTGCAGCCGTTGAAATAAAGGAACTTTCACGACAGGAGATCAAGTCTGCGGTTATGGACGTTGTAAAAAGCGCAGCGGCAGTGAACCTCAGGTATGTGAGCGATTCCATGCCGGGAATAAGCCGGATCCGTTCGGAAGAAGGGTTCGTTTATATGCAGGGAAACCGCAGAGTAAAGGATAAGGCTACTCTCGGGCGGATAAAAAAATTGGTTATACCTCCGGCCTGGGAGCAGGTTTGGATCTGCAGTGAAGACAACGGTCATCTGCAGGCAACAGGCATGGATGCCAAAGGAAGAAAACAATACAGGTACCATGCCAGTTGGAGTTCCATACGGAACGCCACGAAATTTTACAGATTGCAGGAATTCGGAAAACGCCTGCCAGCCATGAGGACGGAGTTGCAGAAACACCTGACGCTGCCCGGTTATCCTAAAGAAAAAATCCTGGCCCTGGTGGTAAGCCTCCTGGAACGCACAAACATCCGTATCGGAAACGGTTTCTATGAAAAACTTTACGGTTCCTTTGGCCTGACTACCTTGAAAAATAACCATGTGAAGGTGAAGGGATCGGAAATGATCTTTAGTTTCACAGGTAAAAAAGGCGTTAAGCATCACGTTTCCATCAGGAGTAAAAAGCTGTCTAAAATTGTGCAGGCGTGCAAGGATATTCCGGGCAAGGACCTCTTTGAATTTATCGATGAGAATAAAGCAGTGCACAGGATTGAGTCGGGTATGGTGAACGCATACATACATTCCATTTCAGGAAGTGATTTTTCAGCCAAGGATTTCCGCACTTGGGCCGGCACAACCCAGGCTCTTCTGGCACTTAGTGAGGTTGGCAATTTTGAAACTGTTACAGAATTCAGGGAAAAATGCGTCAAGGTTTTCGACCACGTGGCATGTTCGCTCGGCAATACACGGTCGGTGTGCAGGAAATATTATGTTCATCCGCTGATTATTGACTTATATGAGCGCAGACAGTTGGAGCCGTACCTACAGGAAATGAAGACCATGTCCGGGAGGGAGCTTGAGGGCCTGAGTCCCGAAGAAAGCATATTGCTGAAAATACTGGAAAAATATAAAAACTGGCCATCGGTTTGACGGGCAGGTTTCCGTTAATCTGCATAAGGGGTATGAAATGTATGCCGTTCGTAAGCGAATTATATCGCTTTATAACACTACAGCTGATAAATACTGACGGCTGTCATATGTAAAATTCAATAAGCGGTTGCTTTTTTTCTGTGTTGTGCATCTTTAACTTGAAGAAAAACAAAATCTTGGAGAGGCCTTTGTTTGCAGGCATTACGGCATTATGTGAATCATATAATCTTTCAAATAAATCGTGTAATGTTAAACGTGTAGGCCGCACCCAACTTTGCACTTGAAAATTACACAAAATTATGAAAAAGCAATTTCTACTCAGGGGTCTGATTTTAATTCTCAGTTTAAGCATTTCCAATCTTTATTCATATACCGCCATAAGTTCGGGTGACTGGTCAAGTGCCTCCACATGGGGGGGAAGCGTTCCTGGAGCCAGTATAAGTCTTGCCGATGTAGTGATACCCAGCGGCATTGACGTGAACCTTGACGAAAATGTCGTATTTAAGGGTCTGTTGAATAAGCTTGTAGTCAATGGAAAATTGAGCAGCACATCAAAGAACAGTCTCAAAATCGAGGAGGGAACTCTGGCGGGCTCGGGTATTATAAGTATCAACCGGCTTATCTTCAGCAGTGCGTCAGCAGGTTCAACGTTTACAGGCAAAATGAGCCTTAAGAATTTTTTCAATGATGGTTCCAGTCTTTCATTAGGCGCAACTATTGACGTTGAAGATACAATGTCCCTTAAAGGAGGGGCTTTAGTGTTGGGGCCCGGTGCGGTGCTCACAATGAAAAACAATTCCTTTATTGTCATGAATCATGGCAATTTAAGTGCAGCCGGAGGTGTTTTCAATTCGGCAAGCAATTACAATTACAGCATACGGTATGAAGGAGGAACACAGGAGACAGGGATTGAGTTACAAACCAACAAACTTCAGGGTTTATATCTGTGGCTCGACAATCCTGTTAATACACTGACACTGACAAGCAACCTGCTGGTCAACTCCGACATACATCTCAGGACCGGTAAATTCATTATTAAAGGGAAGAACCTTATCCTTAACCGTGATATCTGGCGCGGGGAAGGCGCCACATTTGTCAGCGACCAGTACACGAATGTCACCGTGCAGGGATTCATGTCGGCTACGGATGGCCTGGCGTTTGAACCCGGATCCGCCGTCAACAATCTTATTGTGGACATGCATCATAATACACGGGCAAGACTCCGGAGCAACCTTGATATATATGGTCAGTTCAAATTGATGAGCGGCTACATGGCGATCGAAGATGGGGCGGAAGTAACCCTGAAGGACAATGGCAGCATATATGTGGATGACGGCAAAATACTGTTGCGCGGTGGAACCCTGAATACGGAGGGCGCTTATAACCTGGAGTACTTTGGCGCAGCCGATACAACAGGGTGCGAACTGGAATGTGCAAACCTGAAAAATGTCAAGGTGAACCTGAAATACGGAACATCTACATTGTATATTGCCAGGGACCTCGCCATATCAGGGCAGTTACAGATGGAGAAAGGTCATCTCGTTCTTGGTAATTATCCTTTAAAGCTCAACGGCGGTATCCGGCAATCTCCTGAAGCAGGTATTATATGTGACGCGAATTCCGTACTGGAGATCAACCTGACTTCACCTGATACCATATATTTCAGTGAAAATAATAATATCCTGAACAAAATGAAAATCAGCATGCAGGGAACTCAACCGGCAGTTCTGGGCTCGGATCTTCATATTTCAGGTCAGCTTCAGCTTGGAAAAGGCATGCTGGACCTTGGCAACAGCCGTTTATATATGGATCCGCAAGCGCAGATCACAGGGTATAACGGAAACAGTTACATAGTGACATCAGGCAAGGGCCGGCTGGTGATGGAGGTTGATAAGGCAGGGCCTTATGTCTTGTTTCCTGTCGGCACGGTGTCAGGATATTCACCGGCCAGCGTGCAACAGACTGCCAACGGAAGTTCCGGCCAGGTAATGATAGGTGTGATCGACGGCGTATACGCTAACGGACTGGCTACGGGATATAACTACGCTGTTTTCGGAAGCCTGGTTAACCGTACCTGGCTTATAGAGCCCGCGGAAGAAGGAAATGATGTGCACATGAACCTGAAACTCGCATGGAATATACAGGCGGAAAAGAACGGATTCAACAGGCAAAAAGCTTATATAACCCATTACGTCGATTCAAGGTGGGACAGCTATGCAACGTCTGCTGCGAAAGAAGGGCCTTACAGCACCTATGAGATAGAAAGAAGAAGCATTACATCGGCGAGCGCATTCGCCGTAAGCGACAACAGCTCCAGATTGAGTAATGAAGATATAACAGATAATAACGGCATCTCGGTATTTCCGAATCCTGCCTCTGATGAGGTCCGGATAAATGTATTGAAAACAAGTGGTGAATATGTGTTTGAATTGACGGATTTTACAGGCAAAGTATTACAATCATCAGACAGCCGCGGCCCGGTGGATTCGTTTCACGTAGGGCACCTCGCAAAAGGCTGTTATTTTATCAGGGTGACCGATCCCGCAACAAGGGAAACCATGGTCAGCCAGTTTGTCAAATACTAAGGTTACCTGTTTTCAAGAGATAAAGGAGAATCACCGTTTGCGGGGATTCTCTTTTATCGTTTATAAGGGTAGAAATTTCAGGGAATATAGGAGGTATGATGAAAAAAAACCCGATATTTGTATCAGAGAGCCGGTAAGACACAAATAGTATAATTATAATTGATATTTTTAGCAGTAATTATAAATAGCAATGCCATTTAAATACAGGAAAACCGTAAAAGTGATCGTATGGCTATTGTTATCCGTGCTTTTCATTGGCATCGCTATCCAGCTGAGCATTATATTTTACTTCAATGCGCGCGTAAAAAGCGATATCCAGGCTGAATTCAGACGCCAGACAGGAAATACATATATGCTTGAGATGAAAGCGTTCCGGCTTAACCTGTTCACCAGGTCGGTACAGATCCGCGATATTCTTATCAGGCCGCAGGAACAATCCGGTGATGATGATGCCAAATACTATATTTCAGCTGCTAGTCTCAGCTTTGAAAATTTTTCCCTTATGCCATTTTTCACTTCCCGGGCCCTGGATTTTAACCGCCTTGAACTCAGTGAACCTTCGGTGACCATTTTCCGGAATAATGTGGATGCAGAAAGGGACACGAATGAAAACAGGCAGGTCTTTTCAACATACAAGCTTCTTCAGGAACATATTCATTCGCTAAAGGTGAACAGAATCAGGATACGCAATGCCAGAATCAGGATATATGACGATGAAAAGGATTCATTGTTGTTGCTTGATAGCCGTGATAACGAACTGGATATTTCAGATCTTCGCATTGACAAGGAATCGGACAGGCTCGGGCGCCTGTTCCTTGCGGCCAGGACCGATCTGGTGATTAAGAATTGTTCCTTTACAACGCCTGACAGCCTGTATACCATCAGGGTGGCCAGGGTGAGGGCTTCCTATACGGGGTCACGGGTAAGCATGGACTCTGTCAGCCTCAGTCCCAATTATCCTCCTAAGCGGTTTGCTTTAAAGGCAAGAGAACAAACGGACCGCATGGATATATCCGTGGAAAAGATCGAATTCAGCCATATGGACGTGAAACTGTTTTTCGAGAAAAACTGGTTCATAGCACAAAGACTGGACATTACCGGTTTTACGCTTGATGCATACAGGGATAAGAACATACCCAGACGGCCGGTCCGGCAGCCTTCCATACAATCACTCATAAGACGCATACCCGTCTATATCAAGGTGGATTCCATAGAGGTGAAACAAGGCACCTGTGTTTACCGCGAAGTTCCCGAGGGCTCAGCGGTGGCCGGGCGTATCATTTTTCACCATATCAGTGGAATGTTAACAGGTTTCACCAACAGGCCTTCCATGATCAGGCCGGACATATTAAGGCTTAACGCTTCATGCAGGCTTATGGAACACGGAAAGCTGAGAGTGTATTACGGGTTTCCGCTAAATGCGGATAATACAGTTTTTGATTGTTCGGGGCTTTTGTATGGTATGCCGTTCACGGAATTGAACCGCGTACTTGAACCAATTGCCAAGGTATCCGCACTTGAAGGCGAGATAGATTCCATGTCGTTCAGGTTTCATGCCAACGAACAGAAAGCCACAGGCAAGATGAAACTTCTCTATCACGGATTAAAGATACAAATATTGAAGAAGAAGGATTTTAAACCGGCACAGGTGGAGTATTTCCTGTCATTCATGGCTCACAGTCTTTTCATAAAGGAACAGAACCCGACAGGGAACCAGCCTCCGAGAGTTACCACAATCGACTATGTGAGAGATCCGGAAAGGTTTATTTTCAATTATACCCTGAAGGCCCTGCTAAGCGGCATTAAACCTGCGCTCGGGCTTCCCGACAGGCAACGTACAAGGAAGTTTCATTGAGGATATCCATATTTATTCATAGGCGATTATCCCGGGTTTCGAGATATCGAAGCTCCGGACCTTGAGGCTGAAACTACCGATGGGGTTTAACCTGAAGACATCGCGCCTGGCTTCAGGTCCCGGCAATTCAGGATAGAACCCGACGCTGAATTCAAAACTGCTGTTCAGCAGGTTTTCATTCCTTACAAGCAATCCGACCGAATAAGCCTGGTATATTTTTCCAGTGCTGAATTTTTGCGCGCCGTTTTCCAGAATACCGAATCCTGCCAAGGCCACCGGGGCAAATTTAAACCCTATGATATTGTAGGGAGCGTAAGCTACAGCCTCGAGGTTGAGCAGCATTTTTCCGGTTCCGGTCAGATCGCCCGGTGCAAATCCGTATAGTTCATTTGTCTGGAGCGTAAGGCGTTCATAAGGCATTTTATTAATACCCTTTATCAGTTTATAATTGACAAAATTCCGGAAATACCATTTGCCTCTCTGGTAGAGATCTGTGAAATAAATAAATCCGGAATTAATGGTTGAATTGCTCGGATGCCCCTGCCGGAACAGCGTCCCATACCCCGCATACACGGAGATGTATCCGATTCCTTTAAGGTGCTTTCCGTTCGATATGTCAAAGCCGTAATAATTTCTCAGGCCGACGATCTGTTTCTGGATGACACCATATGTTGCCTGAAGCCTGATGCCTTCCGGAACATCCTCGTTGGCACCGAAACGGTATATGAACTGATCCTTGTAGTATTTCCGGAGCGAGTAGCCTATACTGGCCAGATAAATATCCTGGTCGGCATTCAGGTAATGCGAATCGATAGCGAAGGAGGGTCTTGCCAGGTACCGGGCCATCGCATACCTGGCGCCTAAAGCAATATTGCTGATCTTATCCGTTTTTTTATGTTTTCCTAAAGCAAAGCTTCTTCCAAGCCAGTAATCCTGGTTATAATAATTGAGTGCTGTCGACCTGTCTTTGGGTTCCGTTGTGTCGGAGTATCTGTATATTCCCCAGGTTCTGCTGCCCTCAGCCCCCCAGGCCCACCGGGCAAGAGGAGAATAGAACGGCCTGTTAAAGGCTATCCCGGTTTTTGTTTCATCCTGGTTGGTCTGATAATATAAATCGGAAGAAATATAGGTTCTCTTTATATTGGCCACGTTGTAGTTGCCGCGAAAGTCCCATCCTGTTGTAACATTAAATGCAATGCGCTGTTCGTAAGTCTGTCCCCATCCGCTGACATTCCTGTCCCTTATGCGCACATAGCCCCCGTTCGTGCTTCCGCTCGCGGCGGCATCATAATTCCATTTGTCAAGCACCTTAACGGTTACAGTCACACTGTCTGAAAGCATATCGCCCTCAATAAAGATACGCGCATCATTTATGTAGGATGCCTGCCTGAGCAGCCGTTCCGACTCCGTAATGCGTATGATCTGCACCGTGTCGTGTATCCTGAACAGGAGAATATTCCTGATCACCCGCTGCCTCGTGGTGATATGAAAACTATTTCCGGCTTTTTGCAGTTTGTTGATCTTTCTTGTAAACGTATCATTCACGGCATGTCCGAAAGGATCATATACGATGACACGTATATCCCCGATGATCTTTCCTGCAAACCTGGCATTGGGGTCCGTTTGTTTCTGTTCATCTGAAAGCGGCTTGCTTTCATATTGCTGCGGAACGGGTTCAACAAAAATGGCCTGGTAAAGCAGTTTGGTGAATTTATGCTTGTAGGCCGACTTGCGGATGCGCTTGTAGATATCAAGGGTATCCCTTTCCTGCCCGTGCAGCCCGGCTGTCAGCAACAGACAACAGATGAGTATGCAATATCCCCTGGTTGGCTTCATAAATGAAAGCATTCAATGTGCAAATAAATACACTGATTATAAATATTTTGGCATACTCAACACTTCAAATGCAAAATTCTATCAAACGCTAAGATAAGATTTTATATGATTCGTTTAAAAGATTACATTTTCACACAGGAATCCTGCAACAATTCATTGCAATGATGTAATAAAAAGGACCGGCATTCATCGGTTATTTGCGTTGTTTACCGATATGCCAGAAGGTCCCTCCATTGTACTAGCGAAAGAAGCAACGAGTCAATTCATAGGAAAAAAGGTGCTGAGTACAGGCGGCAACAGCAAGATTGACAAGGAGCGCGTATTAAACAAGAAAGTAACGGACATCAGGAGCTGGGGAAAACATCTCCTGATCTGTTTCAGCGGTTTTACGTTGCGGATCCATTTTATGCTGTTCGGCACATACCTGGTTAATATGCGAAAGGAAAATGAAGCCAGGTTAAGCCTGGAATTTGTTAATGGAGAACTTAATCTTTATGCATGCTCGATAAAAATACTTGAAGGAAGTGTCGACCAATACTACGATTGGAGCGGCGATGTGATGAATGATGCATGGGACAGGAAAAAGGCCCTTGCAAAACTGCGGGGAATGCCGGAGACGATGGTATGCGACGCATTGCTGGATCAGGACATATTCGCGGGTGTTGGTAATATTATTAAGAATGAAGTATTGTATAAACTTTACATACACCCGGAAAGCCTGGTCGGCCGGATACCGCCGGCAAAGCTCAGGAAACTGGTGGATGAGGCAAGGGATTACAGTTTTGATTTTTTGCGGTGGAAGAGAAATTTTGAGTTGAAAAAATACTGGCTGGCGCATACCAGGAAAGATTGCCTGAGATGCGAATTGCCGCTTACCAAAAAATACCTGGGCAAGACCAGGCGCAGAAGTTTTTTTTGCAACAATTGCCAGGTTTTATATATCTGAATATGGAGTACAGGATTGGTTGTTCGGGTTTTTATAATAAGCACTGGAAAGGGCTTTTCTACCCTATGGGAATGGTTCAGCAGCACTGGTTCGGATATTATTGCCAGCATTTCAATACCCTCGAGATCAATGTTACATTTTACCGGTTTCCCAGGCAGGATGTCATGCAGGGATGGTGGATCAAAAGCCCGGAAGATTTTAAATTTTCTGTAAAGGCGCCAAGGGCTATTACGCATTTGAGAAAATTTGTCGATTGCCAGAAACTGCTGGACGATTTTTACAATTCATGCGACAAAGGACTGAAAGGGAAATTAAGCGCTCTTCTTTTCCAGTTGCCTCCTGCCATGCATTACAGCGAGGAAAAACTCATGCTTGTATGCAACAGCCTGCGCAGAAATTATATGAATGTGGTCGAGTTCAGGCATGAAAGCTGGTGGAGAAAGGAAGTGTATGACATGCTCAGGTTTCATGATATCCTGTTTTGCAATATAAGTCATCCGAAACTTCCCGGAGGAATCATCAAAACCGCCCGGACATTGTATGTCAGGTTGCATGGAGTACCGGAAATGTTTTACTCCGCTTATTCGAAAGAACAGCTCGGGCAGCTGATAGAAGATATAAAAAAGCAGGAGGGGGTTGAGGAGGTTTTTATATATTTCAATAATACGGCAGGCGATGCGGGAATCCTGAATGCCGGAGAGTTAAGGGACATGGTGAAGAAGTAATATGCCTTCAGAATAATTTCAATTGCTCTTCAGCCGGAGGTTTTTCCTTGCCTGATACAGTTCTTCCACCATACTTCCATGAATTGCGTTTTTCTTCCTCAATAAGGGGTGCCAGGTCGGTTCCGGGAATGAAATCTTTTTCAGCCTGCAGGGCTGCTTTTGAAAGATTTTTAATGGCCTGCTGCTTGTCACTCAGCCCCAGTTTGGCTTTATCAATGGCGACTCTCAGCGTTTTAAGGGTTTCGTCATACGTGTTGAGAGGAACCGGGAATGGATGACCGTCTTTTCCGCCGTGGGCAAAAGAAAATCTTGCAGGATCACTGAACCTTGACGGGGTTCCATGGATCACTTCGCTCACCAGGGCCAGCGACTGGAGTGTCCTGGGACCTAAACCCTGCAATAAAAGGAGATCTTCGAAACCGGCGGGCTGTATTTCATGGGCCACCCACAGCATGGCGCCCAGCCTTTTCAGATCTACATCTTCCGTTCTGACGTCATGGCGGGCAGGCATCTTCAGATGTTTGAATCCGGCCAGTGTCCTGTCCGGATGTTCATGGATGATATCCATGATGACCTTCCTGGATCCGGATGCATCCTTATGCACCATGTTGAGTATTTTACCCTGGTTGCGGCCATAAATGAAGGTATGCGGTTCTTCCACGAATGACCTGATGGAAGCGGAATGCCAGTGATAGCGCCTTGCGGTAGAGCTTGCAGGATTCATTCCCTGCTGCACCACCGTCCAATCACCCTCATCGCTAAGAATAAAACTGTGAAGATACAGCTGGAACCCGTCCTGAATGGCCGTATTGTCGATCTTGGCGCTAAGCCTGCTGCAATGTGAAAGATATTGACCATCCAGCCCGGTTTTTTCAGCGATAGCCATCAGTTCGGAGGGAGTTTGCCTTGAATGATTGCCTTTTCCACCGCAAATATAGATGCCCAATTCCTTTGCATGCGGATTGACGGCGCGTTTAAGGGCTCCCATAACAGATGTGGTGATACCTGATGAATGCCAATCCATGCCCATTACGGCTCCCATGCTCTGGAACCAGAAAGGATCGCTGAGCCGCCTTACGACTTCCTTTTTTCCATATTCAAGAAGTATGGATTCTACAATAGCAAGTCCAAGTTTTGCCATACGTTCGGCAAGCCATTTCGGGACATGGCCGCCGTGCAAGGGAAGGTCGGCAAAACCGGCTTTTTTCATTCATGCAAAGATACGCTAATCCGCCGATATCTGCTATTTTCCAGGCAGTCTTTGTACAGCAATTACGCGTCCATGTAAAGCGACTGGTTGAATCGCTGTTCTTCTATTTCGGCCTGCCCGGGTTTGACTTTTTTCGTTCTTCCGAACAGGTATTTCAATACGCCTGTTCCGGCCGTCCTGATAATGTCTGATTTTTTTGAAACCACATTGGATATGCCAAACTGGAGGATGTTGCCGATAATATTCCTGACAGGATTTTTACTGCCCCGGATCAAGACCTTTTTGGTAAGGTACCCGGCTCCCATGCCCAGGGCATAGTTCACAATATTTTCCCTGAGCTCTTTCGAGCCGGTGACCTGATGAATAGCGTTTCTTATAAGGTTTGCGGGCTTTATGCTTTCGTAAGCCATCTTAAATTCCTCCCGCAGCAGTTTCCTGTTCACCTCCCGCTTGATCTCAAGTTCGGCAATAGTCTGATCCAATCGTTCCAGATAACTCAATTTAGCCATAATTTAATCTATAATTTGTTTGACAATGGCGTTGCCTATCGGAATTTTAAGGATAGGTTTGCTGCCTATCATAAGGATAACCGTCAGCAACAGGTATATGCCTGCCACTACGAAAAAACCGAGATAGGTTTTGCCCAAGGCATCACCGATGTAAAAGGAGAGCCCGATGCTGAGTATAAACACAAACAATAAAATCATACAAACGACAATAGTATTGGCAGCTATGGAAGAAACGACTTCCGTCAGCTTCCTGATAGCTTTTAATTTCATCAGCTCTATGCTGCTTTTGCCGTAATCCTCTGCGCTGTCAATGAGCGATTCAAGGATGGATTGTTTTTCTTCCATGGTATATTGGGTTTGTATTATAATGTTCAATGAAACTCATGCTGTTTGCATATCTTCCAGTTTGGTTTGTTGCGACTTCGAGAGAGGCTCCGGCAGGGAATTCCCTCTCCGCGCATTGCCTGGTGCTAACTGCAGCAGGTTGTTTTCAGCCCATTCGCCTATCCGGTCTTTAAACCCTGAAGCATAATCTGTAGCACGCTTCACTAATTTTTTACGTGTTTCAACCCCGCTTTCAGGAGCAAACAGGATTCCGATAGCAGTGCCTGCCACGAGGCCCACCGCTATTCCAAGTAACATTTTTCCTGACATCATATTCATATGCTTTTTTTATTTAAAACTCTTCGTCATCATTAGGATTTTCATGATCCCTTTCATATACATCATCGTCATCATCATCTTCATCCGGCCCCTTGCTGAAAGAATCATGCTTATAAGACCCAGCGCGGGTGTTGAGAGCATCGCTGCCGGAATTATAAGAAGATTCGGCTGGATATTCCCAATCCCCGGAATCAGCTGCAGAATCTGTATCCTGATCTTTCCGGCGCGGTTCCTGGTTTTTACCGGCAGCACCTTTATAGGTGTTTTCTTTCCGGTCTTCAGGCCTTACCTTATCCTTCGGACCTTTTGCCTGGTGTTTCATGATGACCGTTAATTAATGAATACGACCATTGTTTTTTCATTTTTTGGCTGCTTTTACTTTTTCTTCACATTTTTGTGAATGATCCAGGTGTGTGTGCAAGCCTGGCAGTTTGGCGGCAGCCCATGATTTTATATCGGAATCTTCACTGTCTTTTGCTGCTTTTTCAAATTTGTCGATGGCATCCTTATGGCCTTTAACCATCATATCGCAGTATTCCTTGTCAAAATCATTCCCTGTCTTTTCGCTGAGTTTTTTATGGTCATCCATGCCTTTTTCGGTCAGGGAAGCAGGGATGGTTATCTGTTCTTTCTCTGCGAGGGCTTTCAATTCATCCAGTACCTTGGTATGGTCTTCCACCATCATTTTACCGAGCGCCTGGACATCGGCATTTTTACTGGTGTTCTGCGCAAGTTTGCCCAGCTCTATCTCTTTCAGGTTGATTTCTGCTGCATCTACCAGGAACTGTGCATCCTTTTCAGATTTCCTTGTCTCAAATTTTTCTTCGTTTGCATCTTCGGCCACTTCCTTGGAATCTGTTTCAGGCTTCGATGAATTGTTGCATGAAGTAATTCCAAACCCCAGGGCGATTATTGCCAGGCTGAACAGGGTATTTTTGCTAATGCTGATTTTGTTTTTCATATTGTTTCTTTGATGTGAAATGATAAGGCAAAGATGGACAGGCGATAAGAAACTAAGCTTATAACATTTCCTATAAATGTTACAATATTCCCATCGGGCGGTCTGGTTTGGTAAAAGTCAGGTTATGAGGAATGTA
>CALMKH010000085.1 GCA_937867025.1 uncultured Bacteroidota bacterium
ACTGTATAGTCGGTATCAGCCTGGATGCCTGCAGTTGGCTCCCAGACTACCGTATTCATTCCGTAACCGGCGGTGTACGTATCCTGTTTCAGCTCTATGTTTTGTCCGGCTCCGTCCTTCATGCTTACCTGTGCACCCTGCAGGTTCTGGTCGATGGAAAAGCTCCATTTTTTGAACACAAGCATTCTCGGGCAGTAACCGGCCGGCGGCCAGGCCACGAAGCTGGATTTGTATTTGTTTGAATCCACGGGATTGCTGTGATCGATTGCCTTGATAGCTGTAAAACTCTTCGAGCTGGCTATGCCCATATATAAAGACCTGGGGTAGAGCAGCCACCTGCGGTTGCCGGCTGTAGCATGGTTCTGACCCATGGCAGCCGTAATGGCAATGCTCGGGTTGGCGTCTTTGGACAAAATGGAATTCTTTAATGTTTCAGCCCCTGCAGGTATGTAGCATCTCCATCCGTCATTCGGTTCATGGCTCATGGATTTATTGGCTTCACACATCATCACGGCAAAACGGCAGTTTTCATTGTCCCTCTCGTCGAGAAATATCTCTTCATCCACTCCGGCCATCCTCCTGAAATAATTGATCCTCTGTTCCAGCCGCGATACCACTGCAAGGGACATGCTGCCCTCCTTGCACGAATCGGCATTGCCATCCCATGCATATTCGGGAACAAGCTTTTCGTTCTTGCCCTTCAGGTTGACCCGGCTGCCGTAATAATTTATCCTGAAATCGTTCTCAACGATCTTCCGCCACTGCGCATCGAGCACTTTTTGCTGATCGGGATACAATTTTTTATTTTCGTTCCATGTCCTGCGCGATAACCTGAAATCGCCTGAATCGGACGTTTCGCTCACAAGCCTTAACCTGTATTCCTTCGCTTTGGCTTTAAAGCCCGGGTCTTTAGGGTAATCCTTCGCACTCGCCTCGTTCAGCCTGATCATAGGCAATAAATCGTAATATCCGGATGTCCCTTTATTTTTGGCTGCCGTGTATTCTGCGCGTGCCTTGCCAAAACCTGGCGACTGCGGAAACAATTCGAGGTGGCGACGGAACAGTATTTCTGCCACCTTGGGTTTCTGTTCAACAACAGCGGATTTTAATATCTCCTGGTTGATATCGGTTCCCTGCGGTCCGTACAATTCCAGGCGCGCCCTGTTGGAGGCATATACCGCTTCAGGAAGGCCAATGTCTGCAAGGTAATAGGTCAGTTCGGGAATAAAAACCGTGGGCTCCTTTCCCGCAAAAATGTCATATTTCCGGATGGTTGCAATGTCCCTGAGTTTTTGTTTGGCCACTTTGGATGCGGCATATTCGGCAAGCAGCTTGTTGAACTGTGCCTGCTCATTATTCACAGCCATGCTGTTGAGCAGGAAAATGTAAATGGAGTTTTCACGGTGATGAAGGAATGAATCGGTCGGGAAGTCCTTCAGGCCCTGTTTTACCGCACGCAGGTAATCTTCGCTGGGCGGGATCTTGTTCAGGGCATAGAGCATCAGGTGATAGGTGTATTCAGACAGTACGGGGTCATTCGGCAATATTTCCCTTCCGTTCTTTACAATCACGTATGCCGAATCGTATTCTTTTTCATCGATAAAGTATTTGCCGAGTTTCCTGAAAGGTTCCTTGTGATACCCGAACACTTTCGTATTGCTGTCCAGCACGGCGGCATAAATCATGTCGGCGGATTTCCGGAAGTAGGGCACGCTCTGGTGTTTCTCTCCCATCTGCCAGTGGCAATCGCCTGCAAGAACCAGTGATTGCGTGTCGAGGCCGAAATAAATGCTTCTCCTGAAAATGGGAAGGGCCTTGGTGTATTTCCGGTTGTTGTATGCTTCCAGCGCTTCCTTGTTATTCTGTTTTATCAGCTGCGAAAAATAATCGATGTTGGCATTCTTGAAGGCAGCCTGTGCGCTTTCGCTGGGGTTCTCCTCAATGGATCTCTCCGCATAGCGCATGGCATCTTTAAGCGCTGAAGGGTATTTTTCGAGCAGGGTTTTGTCAACAAAAATGGCAAACATGATCCTGGATTTCAGGAGCAGGACATTCGGGTTGTCCTTCAGCTGTTTATCGATCAGGCATTTGTCGATCTGCTTGTTGGCAGCTTTAAGTTTACCCGATTCGTAGAATTGTCTGGCTTTGTCGCAGGTTTTGTTCTGGCTGTGGCATATACCCGAAATGCACAGGAAAATGATTAAAACAAGTCGCTTCATGAATAGAATGATAACTGCAAATTACTCGCTTTTATTGTTAAATATTCCCACAA
>CALMKH010000086.1 GCA_937867025.1 uncultured Bacteroidota bacterium
GTCTTTACAACTCCTCGCTGCGGCGCTGTTGCAGCAGGAATCTGTATCCTTCATCGGTAAGAAGGTCATTCAATGTTTTTACCAGTGTATTGAAGTTGTCGTATTTCCTGATATACATGTTGGCGCCCAGCTTGGCGGAGGCTTCCACATCAGGCGGAAGCCCGGACGTTGTAAACATGATGATCGGGATATTATTGTATTTTCTGTTGCTTCGCAGTTCCCTTATGCATTGGATGCCGTTTTTTTTAGGGAGATGGAGGTCCAGGAATATCATATGGGGAAGGTCTTCCGGCTCGAGCCTTGAAAGATATTCGAGGAGTTTCTCGCCGTTATCCATAATCCTGAGATTGACTTCGGCTTTCAGTTGGCCGACAGCCTGGCGGAACAGGAACCTGTCATCCTCGTCATCCTCTGCCAGGACAATTCGGTATGTGGGAAGATTATGCATGTGAAAGGATTTTAAAACTCAATGTCTGATGGCGAAACTGTCAGCAAATTAACGTATTATTTTTATGCGGAAATTATATCCAAACCCCTAAATGTTGCAGAATTCGGCATATGTTCCCCAAGCCCCTGAAAAATGACGATATTTAAGCGAGTTTTTAGGATTGTTTTATTACCTTTGAAGATGTAAAACATTTTCAAATTATGGAAAAAATACTCATTAAGCACATTATGACAGAAAAGCTTACTGTCGCTACGCCTGATCATACATTTTCACAACTGATGAATTTTCTCAATCTTTCCGATATACATCATCTTCCCGTCATGGAGCGTGAGCAGATAATCGGTATCATCAGCCTGACCGACCTTATGAAAACGCTTCACAAACGTTTGAATTCCGGGGCGTCCATGGTCATGAGCGACCTGGACAACGAACTTAAGGTCAGGGATATAATGACGGCGGCACCTGTTACGATCAGCCCTGATGCAGAGATTGAAGATGCAGTGGGGTTGCTGATCAGCAATCATTTTCACGCATTGCCCGTTGTGCAGGATGATAAACTGCTGGGAATAGTCACGGATTATGATCTCCTGCAGGCGTATTACAAGGAGAAAAGGCCGCCTGTCCATTTTTCGATAAGCTCTCCAGGTTTCGGGATTGGTTGAACCTGCCTTTTTAATATGCGAAATAAAAAAAACGCCTCCATAGTATGCAGGCGCTTTTTTTCAATTTTAACTAAAAACAGTAACCTTTATTTATTATCGCGTCCCAGATCTTTCAGGGACTCTCCAAGGCCATCGAGGTCGTGATTGAGCTCTCTTTTGAACTCTTCCCATTTTTCCTTCGAGGTCTTGTTGTATTCGTTAATCCTCCGTCTCAGTTCCTTGTTTTTTTCTTCGAGGCGGTCTATGGAGTTTTTATAAGCTTCCCTGTCATTCGCCTTGCGATTTTTCATCTCAAGACGCAGCTCGGCTATCCTGGCTTCATTGGCCGCTATCTTTTGTTCCACTTCCAGCTTGTAAGTCTCGTAATCTTCTATCGAATCCCTTCTTTCCTCTTTCAGGTCTTCTTTAGCCTCTTCGAGGTTCTCTTCCGCCTTCTCGACTTTTCTTTCTGCCGAATTGTTGCAGGAGGCGATCACCGAGACTATAAGGAATGTATAAATAATATGTTTCATATCGAATGCGCTTAAAAATTTGAGCCTGTTTTCTGTTTTGCCGGTTTCACTTCTGTTAATCCCGGGTTTCATAGGGGCAAAATTGCCGGGAATACATGAAAAGCGGTTTATACGATTCACGGGAATATTTACATGATTCACATATTCTTAAAGCCTGTAACCCACCGAAATTCCGAAACCGGTATTTTTTACCGATGACTGGTCACCCGGGTTCATCTTGTACGTAGGGTTCACCCTTAGCATGCCTAACTGGGCATTGAGCTGGAATGATATCCTGTTGCTGAATTCATATCCGGCAATAAGGTTGGCTCCTGCATCCAGCGGCCTGAAATAGGTAACATCCGTTCTGTCGCCTGTTTCCACTGTGTTTTTGAATTTCACGTCTTCCGTCCTGGTTGTCCCGGCCAGTTCATACCTGGCTTTGCCCCACACGCCATATGCGATATAGGGTCCGAAGCCTACTATGAGGTGACCGGTACCCAACAGGGGTTTATAAAGGAGGTTTACAGGCATTTCCACATACCCGATGGTAGCTGTAGCATGCAGAGGCTGGTCATTCTGCATGGTTTTCCTGAGGGAGCCTTTGGTGGCATACAATAAACCCGGCTGGATGTAAAAATCCACTGCCACAGGTATTTCCACATTCACACCCCCGTGAAACCGTGTGACAAGCTGGTTGCTGAGCATGTTGCCGTTTTCATCCTTGCCGTTAAAATTCTGCCAGTTCACGCCTGCCCTGAAACCGAAAGTTGTTCTTCCGAGCGGGGCTGTTGCGTCGGTCTGTGCTTGTGCGCTGATCATAGCCATCATGCAAAAGGCTATTAGTATTGGAGTTTTCATATGCTGATTAATTTGCTTCTTTCTTTGCTTCTTCTTTCATTTTTTCGTTCGCAGTTATATGGAATTCCACACACCTGTTCTTAGCTCTGCCTTCTTCTGTGTCATTGCTGTATTTCGGAGCTGTTTCCCCATAACCTTTAGTGGTCAGCCTGGAAGCTGCAATGCCTTTTTGGGAAAGGTAAGAACTTACAGCTGTCGCCCGTCTTTCTGACAGGGTCTGATTGTATTTATTAGTGCCTTTGCTGTCGGTATGGCCCTGCACTTCGATATTGGTATCCTCGTATTTTTTCAGGATGGCAACAAGGTTATCAAGACTTGCAGTTGCACTTGGTGACAACACATAGCTGTCGAATCCGAAAAGTATTTTATCCTGGAACTCTACGACTATGCCTTCCCCGACCCGTTCAACCGTAGCGTTCGGAAGGTCTTTTTTCATTTCTTCAGCCTGTTTATCCATCTTGCGACCGATCACGGCTCCTGCCACTCCTCCGACTGTCGCTCCGATAATGGCTCCCAGGGCTGTATTGCCTGAAGCCCGTCCGATGACGGCTCCTGCAGCTCCTCCGCCGACGGCGCCCACCGCAGCTCCTTTTTGTGTCCTTGACATAGATTTGCATCCTGCGCCTAGTATGCCGGCCAACAGCAGGCATACGGTTATATTTCTGATTGTTTTCATAATGTTACTGATTGTTTTCCTTATTCAGGCTGATAATGCACCGGTCAAATACGATCTCGTGTTTTATCTTGAAAATCCTTAACAGCACCAGTATAAGTTTTTGCTTGTGAATCATGGAGCAAATTTCATCTTTCCCACCTGCTTGCCCCTTATACAAATTGCTAAAAACTTTATATCATTCACATCTCTTATCCATTGAATTACAGAAATAAAAAAACCGACTTAAAAGTTTAAGTCGGCTTTTTTCAATTAACACACATTATATACCACGATTATCACATTTTCGTAAATTTATTTATGTTGTTGTCGACTTTGATATAGTACATGCCCGCAGGAAGCGATGCCACGTTAACGCTGCCATTTTCATCAATGACAACTGTGGCAAGCACAAGTCCGCTGATGTTCATGATCTCAACGGTCTTTCCGCTGGCGGAGTACCTGCCGTTCGAAGGGTACAGATACAATGTTTCCACTGCCGGATTCGGATAAATTTCAAACGCGCTGGTCTTTCCGCTGATTCTTTCAATGCCTGTGACAGTAGCGTTGTCAAATACAGCGAATGGGCTCAGGCTGCTAATATTCGTTCTTGTCAGGCTGTACATGCTGCCGCCCTGTGGGCTTGCGGCCACTTTGGCACTCGCATCCCATTTGCCATCTATATAATGACTGATATAACATGACTGCCTGTTGAAACCATTCACCTCTGCAGCAGCATCCCACATAAGCTGAATGTCCATGTTCATGTTGCTGCTGATATTGGAGCGGATATCCCAGGTTGCATCTACCGCATGCTGCATAAGTGTCAGATCAGTTCCGGATGTGCCGTGAGCATACACATTGGGTGTTACGCCAACCATAACCATGCCGCTGTTTGAACCTGTATTCAGCTTGACAGTTGCAGGGAAATAGAGATTGGCTGTTCCTACAGGAAATACTGTAGCAGAGGCGCTGCCGGCTGTCAGGTTGATGCCAAGCGACCCGCCGGTACCGGTGATGATATAGGCTGAGCTGCCGTAGTTGGTGATAGTGGCTGAACTGCCCAGGGTAAGTGAATTGCTGCCGATATTCAGGCGTCCCTTGGTGAAATTCAGATTGCCGTTGACCACCAGGTTTGAACCGATATTGACCGTGCCGCCGTTGTTGATGTTGATGGTAAGATTATTCAGGGCATTGCTGCCTGATGTAAACTGCAATGAGCCCGTAGGAGCGTTTGGAGAGCTGATGATGATATTGGCGCCGCCAGATGATGAAATGGTGGCTGTGCCGGATCCTGCAATGTTTCCGGCGATATCCAGGGTGCCGGACTGTATGACCAGAACGCCGCTCGTAAGCGTCAGCACGCCGTTGACCTTCAGGTCGCCTGCAATGGTGGCCTGGTTGGTGCCGCCGGTGCTAAGGGTAAAGTTGTTGACTGCGCTGCCTGTGCCCGCAAACCTGATTGTTCCTGCGATGCCTGAGCTGGATGAAATTGTAAGGTTTGATGTGGCAGTTGTCATAATGCTGCCATTGCCGGTTGAAGCAACATCGCCCGCAATCACCAGGTGATGGCCGTTAAGATCGAGATAACCGCTGGCTAAGGTCAGTGTTCCGTTAACAGTGAGGTCCGCACTGAGGGAGACCGAATTTCCGTCGCCGACATCTATGGTGACGTTTTGAAGACCTGTGCCGGAAAGTTCAAGACCTGCGTCGATGTGGGCGTTGCCTGAATAGGTGACATTGTAATCGGATGTAAGGTTCAGGGTACCTCCGTTATTTACAAAAGATCCTCCTGAGAGCACTATTGTTCCGCCGTTAGCCAGCATAAGGCTGCCTCCCGGCCTGAGGTTGAAAACACCTGCGGACAGCGTCATCGTGTTGTTGACGGTCATGGAAGCAGCTACCTGCAGGTTCAGCATCGAGTTGGTAAGATTCTCGGTTGTGAATATGCCTGTAAAGAGCAATACGGAGCCTGCTCCGAATGTGGTGTTTCCTACATCAATCGTTCCGGCGCCGTTGACGGTTCCTGCTATGATGTTAAAACTGGTTGTATTGCTTGAGTTTAAAGTGCCGTTGACAGTGAGCTCTGCAAGCAGGCCATTCACGGTCAGATCATTGTCCAGGGTAACGGTGATACCGGAAGGAATGGTGATCTGGTCATCGTTTACTGAAAAGGATGGGGCCGAACCTCCCCAGGTCACTGCGCTGCTCCAGTTTCCGGAAGCTACAGCCGTGAAGGTGGCGGCGAACATGTTATTCAGCACAAACATGGCCGTTAATAACATGATGGATCGAATCGGGGTAAGTAAAAAATTATGTTTCATATCTTATGTATTATAAATGGTTTGTAATTCAATACAAAGATGATTGCATCTCCCGCGAAATCCTTTACATGAATACTTGTAATCGTTGTAACATTCACATACGCTGCAAATGAAGGCTGCGTATTGTGTTTCAGGGTATTTGCAAATCAAAAACACCCGCATTTTTCAACGCAGGTGTTTTCTTTAAATATAAAAATAATGAAGGGATTGTCGCTATCTATAATTCATACATATCGTAGACGTTGTCATTTACGGCCGTCGCATTCACATTGATGGAGGATTCGGCTATGTGCGACAGCATCTTGTCGGCTGATTTTTCTTCGATCAGGGTTTTCTGAAGCAGGGAAGCCGATTTGTATTCCCCAAGTGTTTTTGCAAACGAACAGAGTGTACCGTATGCGGCGATTTCGTAATGTTTCACTTTCTGGCAGGTGAAAATAATTCCGGCATCGCGCACCATGCCTTTTTCCGTTTCGATCATGATCTGTTCCGTTTCCTTGATCAGACCTGTCATAGCTTCACACTTCACCGCTTCGGACGGTTCATTCAGAAAAGCGAAGATTTTTCTGATTCTGGCAAGCTGTATCTTCGATGTATGAAGATAGCCTGCAAGTGTGTTCTGCAGGTTCTCTGATGAGGTGTTGGCAATCATATTGGGGATGGCCCTGGCAAAAGCGTTCTCAGCCCAGTAAAGATACTTCAGCTCATCTACGAAAAGATCCCGTAAACCCTGCGCTGCATTGGGCTTTACATATACTTCCTGTTTTCGGAAAAGCACATGCAGGGGTTTTCTGGGTTCTTTGCCGGCGGCAGCTTTTTTCATTTTCGTTTTTTGGTCTTAGGGGCCGTTTAGTGGTTTTTAGAATGGGTTTTCCAATACAAAGATGAAATGCATAAAAAACCTTCGTATTACATAATTTCCCGAAAAGATTATATAATTCACAGGTTTGTTGAATTTATGCTGAGTATCTAACAGAGAATCAATTTAATATATAGTCTGGAATTTTAGACAAATCGGCTGGCGCCTCCTGGGCAACGAATGTTTCCATAATAAGCCTTGCCATGAGATAACTTACAGAGGATTCGGCACCCTGGTTGAGATTCACATGGTCTTCCTCCAAGCCGTCATAACAACCACCGGTACATGGGTTATATATGGTTTGGCGGAGATGGTTATTGCCAAGGAACCAACTGAAGGCTGTTTCCATTTTCATCAGGTAATCTTCCTGTCCAAACACATTATAAAACTTATCGAGAGCTATAACGGCATACGCCACATCAATAGGTTGTTCCCCGTAATGAGACGGGGTTTCGCCTTTCCTCATCCAGCTTTTATTGGAGATAACACGAATCCTGGATTCCACGAAAATGTGCGAAAGCAAAAAGTCAAAGGAAGATTTTGCGATCCGCCTGTAAGTTTCATCGCCGCTGTCCATGTAAGCGCACAGCATGGCTTCCGGCAAAACGCTGTTGGCGTATGTCAGGTAACTTTCATACCATTGCCAGTTTTCATCCGATTCGTGTTTGTACATCTGTGTCAAACGGTTAGCCAATGCGCATATCAGGGCAGAAAGTTTCGGAGACTTCAGGCGGGTGTTGGCATAATACAATCCCTTAATTGCAAATGCCATGGCCCGTGTGGAGAACACGGTGTTAAGGTTGTTCAATACCTTGCCCAGCACAGCCTCTCCCTCTTCCCTGAGGTCCTGGGGCAACTTATGGCCGATGGAGATCAGATACCCCAAGGCCCATATGGCCCTGCCATTGGAATCCGCAAGGTTAGCCGTATGATTCTGCTGTGAGAATTGCTTGGATGCATCAACATAGTTCAGAAAATATCCTTCACTCTGCAGGCAGAACCTTATAAAGTTAAAGTAGATATAAATGTATTTAAGGTCACTGGTATCCCTGCTCATATCATAATGTTTGCAGAAAGCGATCAGGGCCCTTGCATTATCGTCGAGCGTGTAGCCGGAAGAGAGATCCGGCTGGTTGATCCTTGAAAATTGTATGATGCCAAAATCGGTGGTCATTTTCCGGAGATGATCGAGCTTGACCGGCGGCAGGGAAAACCGCATGACGATGTGTTGATCGGATACCTGGCTGAATAATAGCGCATGGCTTATAGCAGAGTTTTCCCAGGCTGTTACAGCCATGGTATGAAGGGCGTTCAGACTGAGGTGCATGCGTCTCTCGTCATCCGACAGCATATTCGTAATCGCTTCGGAAAGCTGCGCGGAATTCCTGAAATCCACGATGTCGCCGAGGTTGTTTTTCTTTACATCCACCGCCTGCGGGATCGGTGTGGTTAT
>CALMKH010000087.1 GCA_937867025.1 uncultured Bacteroidota bacterium
CTATTTTTGCAGCCATGTTAAAGCAAATCATCGAATGTGTGCCGAATTTCAGTGAAGGCAATGATGCAGTAGTGATCAAACATATCACAGACGCCATAGAAAGTGTGGAAGGCGTTATGCTGCTGCATGTAGACATGGGTAAAGCCACCAACCGCACCGTTGTTACCTTTGCGGGCGAGCCGGCCCAGGTGGTGGAAGCTGCATTCCTGGCGGTGCAGAAGGCCGCTGAACTGATCGATATGCGCAGGCATAGGGGCGAGCATCCCCGTATGGGCGCCACGGATGTGTGCCCTCTTGTGCCTGTATCCGGCATCAGCATGGAAGAGTGCGCCGGATGGGCTGTCAAGCTGGCGGAACGTGTCGGTAATGAATTGAACATCCCCGTATATCTCTACGAAGAAGCTCAACCCGACAAGAAACGCTCCAATCTTTCGGTCATTCGTGCAGGAGAATATGAGGGCTTTGCCAAAAAAATAAAACTGCCGGAATGGAAACCGGATTTCGGCCCCGTGGACCTTCCCTTGAAACATGGCGCCACTGTCATTGGGGCACGCGATTTCCTTATTGCATACAACATCAACCTCAACACCAAATCCACCCGTATTGCCAACCGTATAGCGTTTGACGTGCGCGAGGCAGGAAGGGTGAAACGCGAAGGCAACCCCATCACAGGCAAAGTGGTGAAGGACGCAAACGGTGAAGATGTGCGCATACCCGGAACACTGAAAGCCGTTAAGGCCATCGGATGGTATATTGAAGAATATGGAATGGCCCAGATCAGCATGAATCTTATCAATTACAAGATCACCTCCGTGCACCGGGCCTTTGATGAAGTCTGCAGGAAAGCCGACGAACGCGGCGTACGGGTAACAGGAAGCGAGCTTGTGGGCCTCGTTCCTCTGCAACCCCTGCTGGATGCCGGCAGGCATTACCTTGCAAAACAGGGAAGAAGCCTTGGCGTTAGCCGTGATGAACTTATACAGATAGCGGTACAGTCGCTCGGATTAAACCAACTCGGCCCATTCAATCCGAAAGAACGGATTATTGAATTCGTACTTGAAAAGCAGGCAGGAAAAAAACTTGTCGATCTTACCGTAACTGAATTTGCCAATGAAACTTCACGCGACAGTCCTGCCCCCGGAGGTGGTTCGGTAAGCGCATTATGCGGAGCTCTGGGCATAAGCCTGGGCGCGATGGTAGCCAACCTCAGCGCCGACAAGCGCGGATGGGAAGACAAGACTGCAGAATTTTCGCAATGGGCCGAAAAAGCCCAGGCTGTAAAGGATGAATTGCTGTTCCTGGTTGATGAAGATACCAATGCGTTCAATGCTATCATGACTGCCCTGCAATTGCCAAAGGCCACCCCTGAAGAAAAAGCAGTCAGATCGGAAACGCTCGAGAAAGCTTCCATATATGCTACGGAAATTCCATTGCGCACCATGCAGACTGCCGCCCGAAGCATCGACATACTGGAGTATATGGTTAAGAATGGCAATCCGAACAGTGTGACGGATGCCGCTGTAGGGCTTCTGTGTGTGAAAACTGCACTTAGGGGCGCTTATTTCAACGTGATGGTGAATGCCAAAGGTCTTAGCACAAAGGATAAGGCTTCTCAAATGGCTTCTGAAGCTAAAGGTATTATCAGTAAAACAACAGTTGAGATAGACAGCATATTGGATAAAGTAGAGCAAGGCCTGGATTTTTAATCAATGACGGTTTATTGCATCCGCACATCCCAGGAACTGCCGCTCAGCATGGAGAAAGCCTGGGACTTTATTTCTTCGCCACATAACCTTAAACTAATTACACCTGCGCATTACAGGGTGGATATTTTTAATGATGTAAAACCGCAAGACAAAATGTACAAAGGGCAGGTCATCATGTATAAAGTAAATCCGTTAAAAGGGTTAAGGTTGAAATGGGTGACCGAGATCACGGAGGTGAATGAAGGGATATCTTTTGTTGATGAACAGAAGCAGGGCCCATATAAGATGTGGCGCCATGAGCATATACTGCAGGCCATAGAAGGAGGCACAAGAATGGATGACATTCTGCATTATGAAATTCCTCTTGGTCTTATAGGCCGCATCGCCAATTGGCTTTTTGTGTCCGCAACACTCCATTCACTGTTCGATTACCGTCGCAAAAAACTGGAAGTGCTGTTTGGGAACATGCCAGCCCGGAAACCCGGTTAAAGCTGATATAAATCCCTGATCCCTGACTGACTGCGAGCCATTGTCAACTGATTTCGTATGATTATCTTCGCGACATGGATATCGAACAATTCCGCTCCTATTGCCTTTCAAAACCCGGCACCAGCGAAGAATGTCCTTTTGGCCCTGATACGTTGGTGTTCAAGGTTCTGGGAAAGATGTTCGCTTTGTGTTCCATTGACGATTTCGGGGATGTCAACCTGAAGTGCGATCCCGAAAAAGCTGTCATCCTGCGCGAAGAGTACGACCAGATCCAGCCCGGATACCACATGAACAAAACGCACTGGAACACGGTGACGCTGGACGGCCTGCCGAAAGCACTGATTACATCCCTGATCGATCATAGTTACGACCTGGTTGTGTCAGGTCTGGGTAAAAAGAGCAGGGAATCCTTGAAATGATCGGATTTAATGGTAATTTTGCCGCCATGATGAAGAATTTTATATTATTGTTAACGCTTGCAACCTTTGTATTTGCCGGCTGTAAGAAAAAGGAAGACCCTGCTCCAAATCCTCCTAAAACAGGCACTCTTATTTGCAAAGTTAATGGCAAAACCTGGGAATCCAGTGAGGTAGAAGCTACGCTCGATGCTGACACACTGGTAATTGCAGGCACTAATGAGAGCAGTAATGACACTACTTTTATGGTCATAAGTGCTACTCTTAACCCTAACCGTGTCGGGACCTATTCCGGTGATGCGGTGGATGGCTTGTATGTAGGTGGTGCCAGCTTTTTCGATTTTGCCATAGCCATTGGGGGATACACAGCAAGCTCTACTCTGGAGATCACGAAATTTGACCCGAACGCCAAAAAAATATCGGGTAAATACTCCATTACCATGACCCCGAAAGACGCAAATGATCCCGATACGCCGCCAGTCAGCGTTTCGGAAGGCTCCTTTACGGATATAACTTTTGAATAGTTCCCCGTAAGATGAAAATTTTACAAAAGAATCCTTGACAATTCATGTTGAGGATTTTTTTGTTTTTTACCGATCCTCTCTTTTTCTTTGAACCTTTAAAATATCATTGATACACATGAAAAATGCATATATATTCCCTGGTCAGGGCGCCCAGTTCGTAGGAATGGGCACAGACCTTTACGACCAGCATGAGGAAGCCCGCAACCTTTTTAACCAGGCCAACGACATCCTTGGTTTCAGTATCACGGACGAAATGTTCAGCGGCACTGATGAGGGTCTTAAACAGACAAAGATCACCCAACCTGCCATATTCCTCCATTCCGTCATAGCAGCCCGCTGTCTCGGCAGTGAATTCCGCCCTGATATGGTTGCGGGGCATAGTCTCGGTGAATTCTCCGCCCTCGTTGCTAACGGCACACTTGATTTTCAAGATGGCTTAAAGCTGGTTTACCAACGCGCCCTGGCCATGCAGGAAGCCTGTGAGATGAAACCCAGCACAATGGCCGCAGTACTTGGCCTGGAAGATTCCGTAGTGGAGGATATCTGCCGGGGTATCCATTCAGGGGTGGTTGTTCCTGCCAATTATAATTGCCCGGGACAATTAGTGATCTCGGGTGACATTGATGCTGTGAATGAGGCGTGTGAAAAACTTAAAGCCGCAGGTGCCAAACGCGCACTGGTATTGCCTGTAGGGGGTGCTTTTCATTCTCCGTTGATGAAACCCGCCGAAGAAAAGCTGGCCCTGGCAATTCAGCAAACCAGGTTTAACAATCCCTCATGTCCTGTTTACCAAAATGTAAGTGCGCAGGCTGAAACGGATCCTGAAACCATAAAAGCCAACTTGCTGAAACAGCTGACAGCACCTGTTAAATGGACCCAATGTGTTCAGGCAATGGTAAAAGACGGTGCTACAAAATTTATTGAGCTGGGACCCGGTAAAGTTCTGCAGGGGCTGGTAAAAAAGATAGCACCCGGATCTGAGCTGGCCTAAAGTTCTTTATAATTGATCAGCCACTCCCTTGCTTCCTCTATATCGGTAAATGACTTCGCAGGGTATATGTCCCTGACATATTTCAGGTAAAAATTGGTGCACATTTTCTGTACGAAGGTGAATACCACCATGGCTTCAGCAACACAGTTCGCTTTGCGCTTCTCATTTTCCATTTCCCCGTATTTCCTGGCTTCCTTAGTCATTTCCATGTTCCTGCCCGGAACAATCAGGCGTTTGAGCCGGCGACCGGCCATAAACTCATCAAATTCCAGGTAGGCCTTCTGCATATCTTCAAGCTTGATCTGAATATCGTCATGAAATAAGATTTCGATCGTATCCTCGTTGAGCATGCGCAAAGATTTTAATATACTCGGTTTCATCAGGAAAAAGAAGAAAGCTAAAGTGACGCTAATAACCCCGCGAATGTACTAAAATTGTCCAATAAAAAAATTTTTACGCAGTCTTAAAATGTAAAATATTGTCATTTTTTCATCCTGACTATTCTAACGAAATTAAAATTTGTTTAAATTTGAATAAATTAAAATTATTGTTGAATCATGAAAAGCCTTGTTTTATCAGTTTTATTTTTCATTTTTACATTTCTACAAATCAATTATTTAAGTGCTCAAACCCTTTCAATACGGGAAGTATACGACCTGCACCCGGGAGATGAGATGGGAATTTACCACGAGACAAACGGACCATGGGAATACATTTTCCATAAAGTGATAGACCGCACGGATTTCGGTAACGACAGTTTTAAAATCACTTATTTCAACGGACGCTATTTTGCTAAGAACATGGCATGGCATCATGAGTTTGATACATCTGCCGTAACCTATAAAGAAGTCGATAAGCCTTATTTTGAACAATTCGATATGCAGGATACGCTGCGGTATGGTTACGCACCATGGGACTCGCTTAAGGAAAGGCCTCACTTTAAATATGAATTCAATGACACCTTTTACCTGGATTCGTGCAATACCTTTATAAATCAGAGATATACCCATCAATGGACCATTCTCAGCGGAGAACGGAAAGTTACCTGGAAAGCCTGCAAGGGTCTAGGAACGATACGAAATTACTATGAATTGGATGCCTGGCCTCCTTATGAAGACAATGAATCTTTTGTATACTACATTAAAGACGGCAGGCTCTGCGGAACCAAGGAAGGGTTCCAGGTATCCGTCAGCAATGCACATACACTGAGCGGCATCTCGGTTCACCCGAATCCCGCTTCGGAATATATCGATATCATTTCAGGTCAGGCTGCAGATTACCGTATTTACAATTTGAAGGGGCAGATCCTAATGAGCGGATCCGTTGAGGGGAAAGCACAGGTAAAGATTAAGGAATTAGAGGCGGGCCTGTATATCATCACCCTTGAAAGCAATGGTAAATCCATGAGTCAGACCCTTATCATAGAATAGTTATTTCTTTGCCTGGGCATCCAGCACAGCTACAGCCACCATGTTCACGATTTCGCGCACTGAACTTCCCAACTGCAGGTAATGCACCGATTTGTTAAATCCTAGCAATATCGGGCCCATGCTTTCAGCGCCCCCGAAACTCTGTGCAAACTTGTACGCTATATTACCCGCTGCCAGGTTTGGAAAAATAAATGTATTCACTTCCTTATCCACCAGCGTGCTGAAAGGGAAATTCTCCTTGAGCATATCATTATTCATGGCGAAATT
This sequence comes from uncultured Bacteroidota bacterium, assembly GCA_937867025.1. GTDB lineage: Bacteria > Bacteroidota > Bacteroidia > NS11-12g > UBA955 > JABMMZ01. Next base: position 5,824 of record CALMKH010000087.1, read on the forward strand.
AGCCTGGATATCCCCGTCTACAATAATATCCGGATTATGTTTGTGAAGATGGCTTACCGCTTTTGCCACCTTGTCAGGTAACTCGCCCTTGGCGCTTCCGAAATTGCTGTAGCTCAGCATGGCGATAACAGGCTTTACGCCCAGTTTCTGTACTTCCGCATGCGATATTTTAGCGATCTCGATAAGCTCTTCCGCTGTAGGGTCGATATTAACTGTCGTATCAGCAAAGAAATAAGGTCCTTTTTTGGTCATGATAATATACATGCCGGCAATGCGGCTGATGCCCTGCTCTCGCCCTACGATCTGCATGGCAGGCTTCAGTGATTTCGGGTAATTCTTGGTAAGCCCTGAAATAAATGCATCTCCTTCGCCTTCATTCACCATCATGCAGCCGAAATAATTCCTGTCGCGCATTAATTTTCCTGCCTCGTAAACGTTAATGCCCTTGCGCTGCCTTTTTGCAAAGAACTTCTGCCCGTAAACCTCCCTTTTGGCATCTTCGGTAAGCGGATCGATAATACTTACATGATCCAATTCAATACCATTCTCTTCTATCAGGTTTTTTATTTTTTCCTGGTTGCCCAGCAATATGGGAATGGCTATGCCTTCCTCCTTTACAATCTGTGCAGCCTTCAGTATTTTGACATTATCCGCTTCCGCAAATACCACGCGCTTCGGATTCTGCCTGGCCTGTGTCATCATGCGCCTGATAAACCGGTTGTCGAGACCCAGCCTGTTGCGAAGATCCTGCCTGTACTTTTCCCAGTCGTGTATCGGATGCTTGGCTACGCCGCTTTCCATCGCTGCCCTTGCCACCGCCGGACTTACAGTTTCAATAAGACGCGGATCAATTGGTTTCGGAATGATATAGGTTCTGCTGAATTCCAGGCTGCTGACATTATATGCCTTCATTACCGAATCCGGCACCGGTTCTTTTGCCAGATTGGCTATGGCCCTGACAGCCGCCAGTTTCATTTCCTCGTTTATGGTGGTAGCCCTGACATCCAGGGCGCCCCTGAAAATGAAAGGAAAACCCAGCACGTTATTCACCTGGTTGGGATGATCGCTCCTGCCTGTGGCGAAAACAATGTCTTTACGAGCCGCAATGGCCAGGTCATATGCTATTTCAGGGTCGGGATTGGCCATTGCAAACACTATGGGATCCTTGGCCATGCTCTTGATCATTTCCTGGCTGAGTATATTGGCTTTTGATAACCCTACAAACACATCGGCGCCTTTTAATGCCTGTTCAAGGGTTTCCACCCTGGTGTCATTAACAAAATAGGATTTGTAATCATCCAGGTCGGTCCGGTTCCTGCTCAACAATCCTTTGCTGTCGAACATAAGCAGGTTTTCTTTCCTTACTCCCAGGGCTATGAATAGCTTGCTGCAGCTCATGGCACTCGCTCCGGCCCCGTTTACAACAATCTTTATTTTCTCTATGCGCTTTTTTACCAGTTCCAGCGCATTCAGCAAGGCTGCACCGCTGATAATAGCGGTTCCGTGCTGATCGTCATGCATAATGGGGATGTTCAGCTCTTCACGCAAACGTCTTTCGATTTCAAAACATTCCGGGGCCTTTATATCTTCCAGGTTGATTCCTCCGAATGTCGGCTCAAGGGCTTTTACGCAGGATATAAAACCTTCAACATCCTTTACATTCAACTCGATATCAAACACATCTATATCTGCAAATATTTTAAAGAGCACGCCTTTCCCCTCCATTACCGGCTTGGAAGCTTCAGGACCGATATCCCCGAGTCCGAGAACAGCCGTTCCATTGCTTATAACGGCCACGAGGTTGCCTTTTGCTGTATATTTATAGACATCTTCCTTATTTTCGGCAATTTTAATGCAAGGTTCCGCGACACCGGGTGAATAGGCAAGACTGAGATCCCTCTTGGTCTGTGTTGGTTTGGTGGAAACTACCTCTATTTTGCCCGGTCTGCCTGAACTGTGATAGTCCAGGGCATCCTGCTGCTGTTTAGTTGATGACATAATTGGGACTGCGAAGTAAGGTATAATTTTGAAAAAATCCACCCATATTGACGAAGGGCATAATTTCAATGGTAGCGGCCTTTGTTAAAAAACCTCAAATTTTGTTGGCATTTTTTGCCCGAAAAAGGTTTAATTTGACCCATATATTATTTATACGCCATGCTAATCCGTAAATTCTTGTTTTCCCTGATATTATCATCCTTTTGCGCGGCCAATGCGCAAGGCCTTAAAATGAAACTCACGGAACACACTGGCAATGTTGAATCCGTAGCTTACTCATTTGATGGAAAGTACCTTGCCAGTGGAGCCTGGGACGGTAATATTCAGCTCTATACAATAGATTCTTTCGGCAATGCAACCCTGAAAACGACGTTAACCGGCCATCTTGGCGCAGTGACTTCACTAAGTTTTTCAAAGAACGGCAAATACCTGGTGAGCGCCAGCAAGGATTATTCGGCAAGGCTCTGGAATATCGACACACCGTCCAAATCAAAAGTCTTTAATATCCATGCGCAACCTGTGACCAGCGCGTTTATTGACGCTGCCAATAAATTTATTACAACTTCAAGCCTTGACGGCACAGTGAAAGTCACAAACAGGTTTGATGGCAATACAAGGAACATCGAGATCGGCAAACCGGTGAACGATGTGCAACTCACGCCTGACGGCAAATATTATCTGGTGGCCATGAAAGGAAATGTGATCAAACAATATGATGCAGGGGGCCGCGCAGAGGAGGTTGCTACATTTACCGGACACGCGGATGAAGTAAACGCCGTTGAAATTTCCCCGGATGGCGTTTTTATGGCCAGTGCCAGCAGTGATAAAACCATTATGATATGGGATCTCAGCACAGGTGTCTCCACAAAAAAATTGCAGGGTTTCGAATGGAAAGTCACATCCCTTAAATACAGTGCTGACGGTAAATACATTATCGGAGGATGCAACAACGGCACCGCTAAACTGTTTGATGTGGAATCGGGAAAATCCTTAAGCGATTTTAACGCATTGGGTAAAAATGTACGGGATGTTGCATTCAGCCGCAGTGGAAAAGAAGTAGCCGTTGCCACACATATGGACGCCGAAAAGCTCGGAGCGGTTATCTATGAAAGCGGTGTTGTGAGCGGCAACCCTCCGGCGGTTGTCGTAAGCAAGGCTAAACCGAAACCAAAGACAAAACCTGGAGCGAGACCCGTTTCAAAACCAGGTGCCAAAAAACCAGGAACTAAATAGAATCAATGGATCAGAATAGTATAGAATCAGGTAAAGCTCCTGAACCAGTAGGGTTATACCCACATGCCAGGCGCGTAGGAAATTTATTGTTTTTAAGCGGAGTCGGACCCAGGGAAAAAGGTACCAAAAAAATTCCCGGAGTCGATCTGGATGAGAATAACCGGATTGTCAGTTATGATATAGCCGCACAATGCCACAGTGTGTTCAGGAACATACGTTATATCCTTGAGGATGCCGGAAGCAGTTGGGACAAGATTGTGGATGTTACCGTTTTCCTCACCAATATGAAGGACGACTTTCCAGTCTATAACAAGATATGGGCAGAATATTTTGCCGAAAACCCTCCGTGCAGGACCACCATAGAGATCAATTGCCTGCCCACCCCCATAGCCATCGAGCTGAAGGTCATAGCGACAATCTAATATCCGTAATAACAATACCACATAAAGGTATAACAGGATGTGGTAAAGGGCAGGGAGATAAGCAAGGCGTCAAACCTGTCAAGCACACCGCCGTGACCGGGAAGTATATTGCCCGAATCTTTGATATTGTACTCCCTCTTCAGCATGCTTTCCACCAGGTCGCCCAAAGTGCCGAAAACAACTGTACACAATGCTATGGCGATATTGCTGACGTAAGGTATCTCCCAGAGATATGACAGGAGAAAAGAAATGGCTATGGTAAGAACTGCACCGCCTATAAAGCCTTCCCAGGTTTTTTTAGGAGATATGCTTTCAAATAGTTTACGCCTTCCGAACGCCCGCCCCGTTAGATAGGCGAATGTATCGCTGCTCCAGATCAATACAAAAATATTTAACGCCCAATATGGCCTGTACATGCTTTGGCATGCATGCCTGACAGGGAAAAAACTGGAAGAGTAAAATAATGCCAGGGGCAAAGCGATGTATAATATTCCCCCCATGAGAAAAACGATCTGCTTCCAGCTTCTCTGCTTCGAAAGAAGCGTCATGATGGCTCCGAGTGCAAACAGCAATGACATGGCAAACATCATCAGAATGTTGAAACTGAATTTGACCACGTTCGATCCGGATAGGATCAGGAGGCAGCCCGCAAGGATAAATATCCATTGCGGCAAGCCAAGTCTTCCCCCAAACACGATATTGTAGAACTCGATGAGCCCTCCTATACCTATAAGCAACAATAACGCGAGGAAAGAGTAATGGTGATACAGGACGGCGCTGACTATCACAGCCACAAATACTGTCCCCGTTATTGCCCTTTGCCAAAAATTATTCATGCGTTATAAGGTTCTGACGTTGTAAATGGAAATAATAAAAGATCCCGCCAAGCATGGTCACACACAGTAAAAGTTCCCATAGTCCCGGCAGGTACGTATCGTCTGCTATCATTTTAGCCGCTGCCAGCCTGTTTTCATAGTATTTTGCGAGGATAGCGAAAGTGTTGTTGCAAAAATGCAGGATAATGCCGGGTATGATACTTCCTGTGTAATAATACAGGTATCCAAGCACAAGGGCCAGGAATATCATGGGTATCAGCTGGTAAACATTCAGGTGAATAAGGGCGAAAAGCAAACCAGTTACAGCGATGCCGGCATGTGTATTACCCGTAAAACCGATCATCATCTGCTGCAATGTTCCCCGGAAGAATATCTCTTCGAATACAGCAGGGATGAGGGCTATAACGAACAGGTTTATGAACAGGTCGCCGGGATCATTCATCGCCAGCATTTGCTTCATGAGTTGTTCATTCACATCCGAATTAAAAGTCCTGCTGATGCTCTCGGGAATCTCGATAGTGGCATTAAAATATACTAGGAACGCAGCGATCATCATGGCGCTCAGGAAGAGGAAGGGAAGCAGAAGCCAGGTCCTGCGTATTTCCGGCCGCCTGAATCCCCAGAACGCGAAAACCTTCTGTCTTCGGATCTTCAGCAAGAGGAAGGCAGAAAACACCCAGGCCCCGAACGTGGAGATCACGTTATAGAGTTTCATGGCTCTTGCGTCGCGCAGCCAGTCCTGGCTTTGTATATATTCGGCAAACCCTTTGGCAGCCGCCTGGTCGTAATCCATGACCAGCAGCATTCCAATCACGCCGAAGATTAATGCACAGACAATTACAAGGCCGGTTAAAATTAAAATATCGGCAAGGTATTGAAATCTGTTCTGTCCGTTGTAATTTTGCAAATTGTCTCTACGTTAAAAAGAGAAGCTGCAAATTTGGTAAAAATCGGTGACATATCTTTAGGAAATTTTCCGCTGCTCCTCGCCCCTATGGAAGATGTGAGCGATCCCCCGTTCAGGTATCTTTGCAAGATACACGGGGCCGACCTCATGTATACAGAGTTTATCAGTTCCGAAGGCCTTATACGCGATGCCGTCAAAAGCCGTAAAAAACTCGACATATTCGATTATGAACGGCCGATCGGGATACAGATATTCGGCGGGGATGAAGAAGCAATGTCCATGGCCACGAAAATTGTGGATGCCACCCAGCCCGATATTGTAGATATCAATTTTGGCTGCCCGGTGAAAAAGGTGGTTTGTAAAGGCGCCGGTGCGGCAGTGCTCAAAGATCTGCCATTAATGGTCCGCCTGACCGAAGCCGTCGTCAAATCCACGAACTTGCCTGTAACAGTTAAAACGCGACTCGGCTGGGACGAAAAGAGCAAGAATATTGAAGAAGTCGCCGAGCGGATGCAGGATATAGGCGTTAAAGCCCTGTCCATACATGGCAGGACGCGTACCCAGCTTTACAAGGGCGAGGCCGACTGGACACTTATCGGCAGGGTGAAGGATAATCCAAGGATACAAATCCCTATCTTCGGGAATGGCGATATCGATTCACCCGAAAAGGCGCTGGAATACAAAAACCGTTACGGCGTTGACGGCATTATGATCGGAAGAGCCAGTATCGGCTACCCGTGGATATTCAGGGAAATAAAACATTACCTGGCAACCGGCCTGCACATGGCACCCCCTTCTTTTGATGAGCGGGTGGAAGCCTGCCTGACGCACCTTCAGAAATCGGTTGAGTGGAAAAGCCCCGTTCAGGCCATTAACGAAATGAAAAGGCATTATGCCAGTTATTTTAAAGGCATCCCGAATTTCAAGCCATACCGCACATCCCTGGTTGCCAGCAACGACCTCAGCGAAATTGTTGACATCCTTCAGGACCTGAAAGAGAACTACCTGGTGGAAGCTTAGAGTTTTTGTACCATCATGATGCCGTCGCGTATAGGCATCAGCACATTGAACACCCTTGGATCATTCAGCACAGTTTTATTAAATTCATCTAGCATCCTGGCATCAAGGTCTTTCTCCATAACCGAAAAATCGACTACCTTGCCACTCCATAATACATTGTCTGCCATCAAAATCCCTCCGGGCCGCAACTTGTCGATACACAGGTTATAGTATCCTATATATTCTGACTTCTCAGCATCCAGCCATACCAGGTCCCAGAACGGCACAAGCTCATTCAGGCGTTCGATTTCCGTCATGGCATCACCTATTTCAAAAGCGATCTGGTATTGATAAGGCGACCTGGCTACGAATTTTTTGGCTGTTTCCGTTACTTCCTCATTATTATCTATTGTATAGACAACACCGTCCTGCGAGAGTCCTTCAGCCAGGCATAAGGCTGAATACCCGGTATAAGTGCCTACATCCAGGACATATTGCGGCTTTATCATCCGGCTGACCATAGAAAGAAACCGTCCCTGCAGATGACCGCTGAGCATTCTTGGCTTGAGCACATTCATATGCGTATACCTGTTCAGTTCGCGGAGATAGTCAGGTTCTGCAACGGAATGTTTTTCGGCATAGTTCTGTACGTTAGAGTCGATGAAATCCATACTGCAAAGTAATGTCTTTTCTCATTCAGGATAAGACTTTTATATAAGATTTTGCAGTAGTCCATATTAGTATACATAACAAAGAAGCATCCAGAATAGTTTTAACAAAACCCAATTACATTATAATTAACTAGGTATACAACTTTTTTTTGAGAAAAACAAGCACTATTTTAGGCATATAATGGCCCGGAAATGAGCTATAGCTGGTTTTATCATATAAATACGTTACTTATAGTGTTTTCAAGGAATTTCAGACGGTCATAAAAAATATATTATCGGGAATTTCATTTTTTCCGAAAAAATTGTATTATCTTTGTACTCCCGTCAAATTAACAAACCATCAACACACATGAGTAATTTAAAAAAACGCGTCCTATTTGTGTCATCAGAAATGACACCGTTCCTGAACGAGTCACCGGTTGCTACAGTTGCTCGTTTCCTCCCGCAGGCCATCCAGGAGAAAGACAATGAAATTCGTGTACTGGTGCCGAGATTCGGCGTTATCAATGAAAGGCGCAACCGCCTTCACGAAGTTGTCAGGCTTTCAGGCATCAACATTTCCATTGATGACAAAGACAACCCGTTGATGATTAAAGTGGCTTCCATATCCGAAGCCAGGATGCAGGTGTATTTCCTCGATAATGAGGATTATTTCCACCGCAAGTTTGTATATACTGATGAAAAGAACAAATTTTTTGATGACAATGATGAGCGCGTGATCTTTTTCTGCAAAGGCGTGCTCGAAACCGTCAAGAAGCTGGGCTGGGCCCCTGATATTATCCATTGCCAGGGCTGGATGACGAGCCTGATACCGGTTTACCTGAAAACCATCTATAAGGATGAGCCTGTTTTCAAGAACGCCAAGATCGTGTATTCCATCTTTGAAAATGAATTTAATGAAAACTTAGGGAAGGATTTTAACCGCAAGGCTTCCCTCAATGAAATAGACGACAAACACCTCGCAGCATACGCCAATGGCGATAACAGGAGCCTGCATATGGGCGGCATAAAGAATGCCGACGCCGTAGTAGACTGCACGTCGAAACTCGACCCTGAATTTGCCGCGATCCTGAAAGAAAAACCACATATGACCCACGACGGTGAGAATTTGGGCGAAAAATACGTGGCTTTTTACGATCAGGTAATGACTTCTGCAAAATAAGTCGTTATTTTGCGGGTGTGAACCGCAAGTTTGTTTCAGTCTTTCTTCTATGCTCCCTATTTGTTTATTCCTGCAAGAAGCATAACGACAATGTATTCCTCGCCAATGAGGCAGTCAACGGCTTTTATGGCTATAGCTATCTCGATACTTTAAAGCTTCTGACGAAGACGGTCAGGGAAGACTCTATAAAAAGTGATAGTCTGAGCCACAACCTGATCGGGGTGATCAATGACCCGCAGTTGGGAATTTATAAATCCACTTCCTTCTTCCAGTTCCGGTTACCGCAGCTGAACAACGTAATCAGTGCCCAGAATTTCGATTCCGCCGTACTGATCATGCCCTTCACTTCGAAAACGGCATATTACGGCGACCTCAATACGGTCATGTCGCTTGATGTAGTCGAACTGACCGAGACCATGGATAAAACCAGGACGCACTCAAACCAGGCTTACGCTTACAATCCGACCCCCGTGGGATCTTTCTCAGGCAAGTTCCGCCTTCAGGACAGCGATAGCGTCACCATCAGGGAGCTTGGGAAAAACATAAAGATCGGCCCGGCCATCGTCATCAGACTCAGCAATACCCTTGGCATGAAACTCTTCAATGCAGGCGCGGGCGACCTTTCCAGCCAGGAAAGCTTTGTCAGCTATTTTAAAGGCCTCGGCATCATTCCCACCTCAAGTCCTTCTGCCGGCAGCGGGGCCATAGCCGCATTCAACATGCTGGCTGCCAATGGCAAGATTCGAGTGTACTATAATGATACGCTTCATAGCGACTTCAAGGTAACCAACGATTCCAGGCGATTGGCCCAATACGAGATCAGCAACCAGCCGGCCGCCATTACCTCCCAGAAATCCGCTTCGCCCGATGCCGATTTCGATACAACGTATGCCCTGGCAATGACCGGTGCAAAAACATATATCCGCATACCCGACCTGTTCAGTATCATTAAACCGAATGGAAAAAAAATCTCGGTGGGAAAAGCCGAAATCATCGTCAGGCCTTTAGCCGGCACATATAATTCTCCTTTCACACTCCCAACCAGGATGCTTGTGCTGCAACCTTCCGCCACCACGAACACCAACCTGGGCATACTCGACCTGTTCGAACCGTTTTACGGCGGAAAATACAATGCTTCAAAAAATGAATACAGGTTTAATATCACACGGCACATCCAGAGCCTTTTCTCGGATTACCAGCTGAAAGGCCTGGACAACAACAGGGGTTTGTTCCTGGCTATTCCCAGCGACGATCCGATAGCTCCTTCCAGGATTGTTCTTGACATGAGAAAACGCATTCCTGACGCCGGAATAGAATTTAAATTGATTTATACAGAACTATAGACATCATAAGCGTAACCCGATAATGGAAAGATCAGACAATAAAAGGAAACCATATCAACTTGTATCGAGAGAGTGGAAAAAGGAAAACACAGTCATAAAACTTAAACATACGGAAATCGGCAGCGGCAGGATAACCTTGATTGCAGGGCCATGCGCTGTTGAAAATGAAGACCAGATATTCACCATTTCAGAATTCCTGAGCAAACAGGGCATCCGCATATTGCGCGGGGGCGCTTACAAACCACGGACCTCGCCATACGCCTTCCAGGGGCTGAAAAAGGAAGGACTGGTTATGATCAGGCAGGCGGCCGACAAATATGGCATGAATGTCATCACAGAAGTTATGGATACCAACCTCGTGGATGAGGTGTACCAGTATGCGGACATTCTCCAGGTAGGTACTAGGAACATGCAGAACTTCCAGTTGTTGAGAGCCCTCAGCAAGATTGACAAACCAGTGATGCTGAAACGTGGAATGAGCAGCACGATGGAAGAATGGCTGCTGGCAGCCGAATACATACTTTCGGGGGGAAACGATAAGGTTATCCTTTGCGAAAGGGGTATCAGGACCTTCGAAACAGCCACAAGGAATACGCTCGATCTCAGCATTGTACCTTTGGTTAAGTCTGTCAGTCATTTGCCGGTCATAGTGGATCCCAGCCAGGGAACGGGCATCAGGGAACTGGTAACGCCGATGAGCGTGGCGGCCATAGCTGCCGGTGCCGACGGCATTATGGTGGAGGTGCATAACCAACCTGAAGAAGCATTGTCCGACGGTGAGCAGTCACTGTATTTCGACCAGTTCAGCGAGTTGGTTGATAAAGCGCGAAAAGCTGCCAGGCTGCACGACAAGGCCATGGATTTTGAATCTGAAAAGATTTTAATTTAATTTTTGTTTTCTTATATTTTCGGTTATCTTTGCACTCCCAAAAACCAGAACGGTGTGGTAGTTCAGCTGGTTAGAATACTGCCCTGTCACGGCAGGGGTCGCGGGTTCGAGTCCCGTCCACACCGCCAGATAAAAAAAGCATCCTGTCAAGGATGCTTTTTTGCTTTTAGAGATTTGCCATGCAGGCTCTGATGCATGAGCAAATCGAAAAAAGCAAAAAGCAGCGATGCGTAGCAGCGCTTTTTTATCTGAAGCCCACACCTGAGGGTCCGCTGCGAAGCAGCAATCCCGAAATTACTTAATAGTGTTCCCCATGCAGGCTCTGATGCATGAGCAAATCG
>CALMKH010000088.1 GCA_937867025.1 uncultured Bacteroidota bacterium
AGGTCCCACAGTTCAAAAGCGGCCTCGTAAGGACCAGCCACCAGCGACTGATCGAATTCCTCCCAGTCGAGGGTCAGCAAAAAATGATATTGCTCCGAAAGATCCGTGAACGAATGAAAGTACTGGGTTTTGCTATACGCTTCATTATGCGTATTAAAACATGAATAGGTCAGGTAAAACGGTTTCCAGTCCACCATGGGATTAATTCTCCCGCAATACCCCCCGAACACATTATTGGAATAGCCGAGGTCGACATTCGGGCACAGGTAAAACACCCCGCATTTCCTGTACCACCGGGCGTATTCTTCCTGGCCGACAGGAATGAACCTGCCATCTTCAAAGATCATATACAAGGCATTGCGCCGTGTCCTGTCAGGCATAATTAGCGTCTATCCTCTGGAGGGTTGGGATCGTTGCCGTAGCTGTCCGCCGACCGGATGCTGCCATCCTTCGCATGGATTATAAGCTCCGACTTTAACTCCTTTGCCAATTGCCTGGCCACCTTTTCCGCTTCCTTTTTCGTATCCCTCACAAGTGACGGCCTCTGACCGCCCTCTTTCTTTACTGCCCATCCATTTGCATGAGGCACCACATGAATATTCGTCTTCATAGATTTTTTACTGCAAAATTACCCTGCAGAAGCGATTCATGCCATTTTGTTATTATAATCTTGGTCAGCCTTTAAAATGTAAATTAAGAATGAAATATTGCAAGAACCGTCAGACCGTTACCCGGTAAAACAGATGGGTTGGCCCGTCACTGCGTCATCCATTAATTCGCAGGTTTGCGAACCATTTTGGATTTGATCAGCATGATCCATTGGTCGACTTTTTCCATCTGATCCTTCATCAGTGGTCCCTCCGTCTTTTCGACGTAAAAACCAATTGGAGGTGCAATAAGATGTCCGCCCGACTGCTCAAGAGAACGTGCCATTTTTTTCGCTGCATTCCCGCTCAGAAGCGTTTTCATCCTTGTATCGAAGGCCGCGACCCATACACCTTTCAGGCGTTCCGGGTCCAGCCCGTTTAAAAACTTTTTCATCTTCGCGGTAGGACTCCAGGCGTTGACCGGGCTTCCGGCAATAAGAAGTTCCGTATCCTTCCAATCCATTCCCCCAGCTTCATCAACGTGGACAGATGTGGTATTTCCCAAGCTGGCAGCCATATGATCCGCTACCTGTTTTGTATTACCATAATTGGAATCATATATAATGACGTGTTTCATAAGCTGTACAAGATAATGGCAAAGGAACATACCGGATATACCGGGACAAATGAGCAATATCAGAAAGTATAATGATCTTTACCCCGGTGTACCAGCTTGGAGAACAAGTTTTATAAGCAATAGCTGAAAGAAGCAGGCATCATTCCTGCACCCAGTTTGCCCTGTCGGCGGGCGAGAATTGCCATGGTGCAGCATTATTCTCAAGATTGCTGAACATGCCGTTCAGTTCGGAAGGCGCAGCGCTTTGTTCCATGACCAGGTATTGCCGCATCTGCATGATGATGTCGAGAGGGTTGATATTGACAGGACAGGCTTCCACACAGGCATTGCAGGTAGTGCAGGCCCACAGTTCCTCGGCGCTGATGCGCTCGTGAAGGGTTTTGCCGTCATGAAAACCCTTACCATTCTTGTCTTTCAGGTCACCGAGTTCAACGAGTCTGTCGCGCGTGTCCATCATGATCTTCCTTGGAGATAAAAGCTTGCCCGTTATATTGGCCGGGCAAACGCTGGTGCATCTGCCGCATTCGGTGCAACTGTAAGCATCCATCAGGTTTTTCCATGTCAGGTCGGCCACATCCTTCGCCCCGAAACCTTCAGGAGCCTGATAATTCTCAGGCGGGGCGGCATTTGGATCGAGCATAAGCTTTACCTCGGTGGTGACACTTTCCATATTTTTAAACTGGCCTTTAGGCTCCAGTTTGCTGTAGTAGGTGTTAGGAAACGCCAGGAATATATGGAGATGTTTGCTGTAAGGGATATAATTGATAAAGAACAGTATGCCTATCCAGTGAAACCACCAGCATACTTCAATAAACATGTGGGCGCTTGTTGCATCCATGCCCGCAAACATCGGAGCCAGCCATGAACTCACAGGCATGCTGTATTCATTCTGGAATTCCGCATCAGCGGCATTCATCAGCAGCAAGGCGAACATCAGCAGTGTTTCGATGATGAGGATATAATTGGCATCCAACACAGGCCATCCCTTCATTTCCACGCCAGAAAATCTCCTGATTTTCAACACATTCCGCCTGAAGAGGAATACCAGGCAGGCGATAATCACCAGCAATCCGAGTATTTCGAAAAACCCGATAGCTATTCCGTATACAGGACCCAGGAACGGTTCAAACACCCGGTGAGTGCCTGCAAATCCGTCGATGATGATCTCCAGCACCTCGATATTAATCAGTATAAAGCCAACATAAATAAGGATATGAAAAAAAGCCGCAATGGGTCGTTTACCCATTTTACTCTGCCCCAAGGCAACGCGTGTCATCACTTTCAGTCTTTCCGCAGGTCTGTCGCTGCGGTTTTCAGGCCTGCCGAGCTTAATATTGCGACGGATACGCTGAACACTTTTGATGCAGATCCATGTGGCTGCGGCAGTGATGAGAATGAAGGCTATCTGGGATATCATGGGCTGAAAACGGTTTCAATATTAAACAAAAAAAGAAAAATGTTTGCTAAGAACGAAAAAAAGAATATTTTTGCACTCCCAATTTAGCGCCTGTCTGAATGTTTGCAAGGACATTTATCACAGTCACTTAACTGGTACCTTAGCTCAGTTGGTAGAGCAAAGGACTGAAAATCCTTGTGTCCCTGGTTCGATTCCTGGAGGTACCACA
>CALMKH010000089.1 GCA_937867025.1 uncultured Bacteroidota bacterium
GCCGAGCTGGGGTCCATGAAAGTGACGGAGCAGATAGATGCCATGGAAGTTTCAGGAACAAACCCATTTAAATACCTGGTGGTCACACGGGTTATGGCTACCATGCTCATGCTGCCCCTGCTGGTGGTTGTGAGTGATGCCATAGCACTTTATGGCGGATATATAGGCGTGAATATGAAACAGGTCGTGAGTTTCGACCTGTATACCAACCAGGTATTTGAAAAACTTGAATTCAGCGACCTGGTGCCTTCCATGATCAAATCTGTTTTCTTTGGTTTCATGATAGGCATAATCGGTTGTTTTAAAGGGTACAATACCGCCAATGGTACGCAGGGTGTCGGCAGGTCTGCCAATACCGCTGTTGTCACATCGACATTCGTGGTATTCCTTATCGACCTCCTGGCCGCCCAGATTTCAGATATACTCCGGATAACATAATCATGTATACATGCAACATGTCATTCAAATAAAGAATCTCAAAAAATCATTCGACACCAACACGGTCCTCGATAACTGCAATGTGGCTCTCCGGGAAGGCGAAAACCTCGTAGTGCTCGGCAAATCGGGTTCGGGCAAATCGGTCCTTATCAAATGTATCATAGGCCTGTTAACGCCTGATAATGGGGAGATCAGCGTATTCGGGCAGGATATTTCCGCATTTGATCATCATGAGCTGGACCGGATGCGCGCTAAAGTGGGATTCCTGTTTCAGAGCAATGCCCTTTACGATTCCATGACGGTGAGGGAGAATCTCGAATTTCCCCTGAGGAGGCATTGGATCAAGACAACCAAGGAAAGTGTCAATGACCTGGTGATGGAAGCACTGGAAAATGTCGGTCTCGAAAAAACGGTTGACATGATGCCCATAGAGCTTTCAGGTGGTATGAAAAAGAGGATCGCCCTTGCCAGGACATTGATACTGAAGCCACGCATTATTCTCTATGACGAACCGACAACCGGTCTCGATCCCATTACGGCAAAGGAAATCAGCCACCTGATGATTGAGATACAAAATAAATACAACACATCTTCGATTATTATCTCACACGATATGAACTGCGTGAAAATTACAGCTAACCGCATAGCCATGCTGATGAACGGTGCCTGTGATATTGTGGGTACATACAGTGAATTAAGCCAGTCGGAAGATACAAGGATAAGACAGTTTTTTGATTAACATGAAGAAGCAAACTATTAATTTGGTAAGATTGGGCGCGTTTGTACTGATAAGTACGACATGCCTTATTCTCGGTCTGTATTATATCGGAAGCAACAAGAACATTTTCAGTCCCAGCATTACCGTCGTGACTGAATTCGGCCAGGTTTCAGGCCTGGTGCCAGGCAACAATGTAAGGTTTAACGGTATCAATGTCGGTACGGTTACCGAGATATATCCTGTTTCCGATACAAGCATCAGGGTGGAATTCACGATCAACAGGAAATCCGCCCCTTTTATCAGTCAAACCGCTGTAGTATCAATAGGTACTGACGGTTTACTCGGGAACAAGCTCATCAATATTGCTCCCGGGCAGGTAAAGGGACGTCAGGTGAAAGAAGGAGATATGCTGGCCGCCAGGGATCCGTTGGATGTTGATAACGCCATGCGCACGCTGGCATTGACAAACGACAACCTGATGCAGATCACGGACAACTTAAAGGGTATGTCTGAGAATTTCGGAGACAATTCACTGATAGCATTGCTTTCAGATACAGCATTAGCCAGGGATGTACGAGCCGCGGTTGTGACGTTTCATGTAACGGGCAATAATACGGCTGTCCTGACCGGCGATCTGCGTTCAATGATAAAAGATGTCAGGTCAGGAAAGGGAACCTTTGGATCACTGCTGACGGATACCACTCTGCAGTATCAATTGCGTCAGACAATTGTCAATATGGAATCCATAAGTGATTCAGTCATGTTCATATCTGGTGATTTCAGGGCGTTTTCAAGCAAATTGAAGAACAACCAGGGCACTTTAGGCATGCTGCTCAACGACACAGGTTTTGTCTATAACCTGAATCAGAGCATGGAGAATCTCAAGCGGGGTTCAGGTAATTTTGATCAGAATATGGAAGCGCTGAAACACACATGGCCTTTCAGAAAATATTTCCGGAAGCAGAAAGCAAAAACCGCAAAATAACAACCCTGATCCATGCAAGCAGGACAGACTTAAACATGACTAAAAATGATGCTGCATTCAGCGGGTTGACCGACGAACAGGTCCTCCGGTCAAGATCCACGTATGGTGCCAACATCATCCGGTTGAAACAGGTCCATCCTGTCGTGGATATTCTGAAAAAACTGGCGCTGGAACCAATGGTGGTGCTTCTGGTCGCCACGTCAAGCATATATTTTATCGCCGGAGATACATCCGACGGGATCTTCCTCTTCTGCGCAGTGTTCCTTGTAGCGGCCATGTCCATATACCAGGACAGGAGAAGCCATCAGGCCATGCTGAAGTTGCAAGGTTACCTGAAGTCGAAATGCCAGGTGGTAAGGAACGGCAAAAAAATATTGGCAGACAACAGCGAGATCGTAGTAGGCGACCTCATTATTGCAGAGGAGGGCCATATTGTAGCGGCTGATGCCCGGATCATCCGGGCAAACGACTTTTCCGTAAATGAATCCATGCTGACCGGTGAATCCTTGCCAGTATATAAAGACGCGCAAGGTCCCGGAAATGATATTTTTCAGGGAACTACCGTGGTTAGCGGGCTGGCATGGGCAGAGGTGACTGCAGTCGGAGAGGCCACCAGGTTGGGCCGGCTCGGCAAAAGCCTTGAATCGATTAAAAGCGCACCGTCACCCCTTGAGAAGCAAATACGGAACTTTGTAAAAAAGATGGTGTTTGCCGGCAGCATAGTCTTTGTTGCCATCTGGGCTATCCAGTTTTTTCTGACACACAGCTGGACCGCCAGTTTTATTAAAGCGCTGACCCTGGCCATGAGTATCCTGCCTGAAGAAATTCCCGTGGCATTTACCACGTTTATGGCACTCGGCGCGTGGCGGCTGATGAAGACCGGCATTGTTGTCAGGCAGACAAAAACCATAGAAACGCTTGGAAGTGCCACAGTCATCTGTATAGACAAAACCGGTACGATTACGGAAAACAATATGCGACTGGCAAAAGTATATATTCCGGGAATCAACCTGACCGGCAATATCGGTGAAACAAATCTTCCCGGCGAGGCCGAACTGGTAACGGCTGCCATGTGGGCAAGCGAAACCTCGCCTTTTGATCCGATGGAAACGGAAATACATAAGCTGTATGCCAGGATGGTTTCACATGATGAACGTAAGGATTTCCGCATGATACATGAATACCATCTCGAAGGAAAACCTCCGATGATGACGCATGTTTTCAGTAATGGCCGGGGACGCAGGATCATTGCAGCAAAAGGAGCTCCCGAAGCCATTCTCAATGTGTCGGACATGGAAGAGTCCGAACGTTCTTCCATTGAGCTTGCTGTCAGGGAACTCGCAGGTAAAGGTTACAGGCTGCTTGGCGTTGGATTATCGGATTATTCAGGCGAAATACTCCCCGCCGAACAGCAGCAGATCAGGTTTACCTTCAAAGGGATACTCGCGTTCTATGATCCCCCCAAACGCGGTATTCAACAGGTGTTGGACGGATTTTACCAGGCCGGTATGTCAGTGCGGATAATTACCGGGGATAATCCTCTCACCACCCAGTCGATAGCAAGGGAAATAGGCTTTAAAGGCGTTGAAAACATGCTGTCGGGAGAAGAAATCATGCAAATGCCTGACGACATGCTGAATGAAAAGATACGTGATGTATTCATTTTCGCCAGGATGTTCCCCGAGGCAAAACTGCGCGTGGTGAATGCTTTCAGGGATTCGGGGGAGGTGGTGGCCATGATAGGGGATGGCGTTAATGACGGACCGGCGCTGAAGGCAGCGCATATAGGTATTGCTATGGGGAAAAAAGGCACCGATGTAGCGCGGGAAGCAGCGTCCCTTGTGCTTGTCAACGATGACCTGTCCCTGATGCTGACAGCAGTGAGTATGGGAAGACGCATTTACTCCAATCTTAAAAAAGCCGTGCAATACATCATCTCCATACATATTCCCATTATCCTTGTGGTGTTTATTCCCCTGGCATTCGGCTGGATCTATCCCGATGTGTTTTCCCCGGTCCATGTGATATTCCTGGAATTGATCATGGGTCCGACTTGTTCCATAGTGTATGAAAACGAGCCTGTGGAACCTACGGCCATGCAACAGCCTCCGAGGCCTGCATCGGCAACATTTTTTAACAGCAGGGATCTGCTGATGAGTATCGTGCAGGGTCTTGCCATTACGTTATCCGTTCTGGCTGTGTACCGGTTTGCAGCGTTCAGCTATGGTTCAGAGCAGGACACACGTACCATGGTCTTTATGTCGCTTGTCACATCCAATATATTCCTTACGCTTGTCAGCCGTTCAAAATATGTATCCCTGTTGAGTATGTTGAAGTATAAGAACAGGCTGCTGCCACTGATCATCTC
>CALMKH010000090.1 GCA_937867025.1 uncultured Bacteroidota bacterium
GCAATCAATATAATCAGCTTAAATGCCACCTTAATAAATTATTCGGCAATTAATATGTTTTCGCGAGATTAAACAAGTGATTTGTTGTTTCAAAACATTATTTACGCACGCGCAGGCTTGTTAAAAATTCGTCAAACCCTTTCAAGCAGTTGCTTGATCGCTTCCAGGATGGGATTCCAGCCTTCACCTTCATTATAAGCCTCCCTGTAACGTCTTTCTCCGTCGGCTACCTTGCGGTAATCGCCCTGCGTGACGGTCAGGATGGTTTCATCCTTTTCGGGGTAAAGATCGTACGTAACGGTCAGGTAATTCTCGGGGATGTCTTCAATGTCGGAATGCGGATCAATGGTCGTGTACGCCAGGAAAGAACCGGGTTCTATCCGGACAATATGCCCTTTGACGTATACCACGTCCTGTCCTTCATGATTTCCTTTCCATAATAAAGGGCTTCCCGGCTGCCAGTCGGATACGGTTTCACATCCGAACATGTATTTTTTGGTCTGTTCAGGATTGGTCAGGGCATCCCACACCCTGTCTGATGTCGCATGAATGCGGATACTGTTTTTTACAGTAAGTTGATTGTCTGTTGTATTCATAAGTTTTGGTTGATGTTTGCTGATATATACAAATGTGCGGTTTTTCCGGCACAAATGCAAGTGTCGCGGCACGGTTTTTCATTACCGTAAATTCTCGTGGAAACAAATAAGGCAGCGGCCTGAAAGCTTAACCGTTCCGCCGTTTGGCATAAACCAGTTCATCCAGGTATTCACCGTTCTTGTAGAATGCATCCCTGAAACGCGCTTCCAGCGTGAAGCCGGCTTTTTCAAGCGCTCTTTGCGAACCCGCATTATTGCCGAATGGACGCGCATAAATCCTGTCTATGTCAAAATGCTGGAAACCGTAGTCAACCATTTGTCCTATGGCCCTGGTGATAATCCCGTGTCCCCAGTAAGGTTCAGCCAGCCAGTAACCCAGCTCTGCATTCCTGCATTGAATGTCGGATTGAGGATGCAGGCCTATGCCGCCGGAAGCCTGGCCGCCTATCTCAATGGCAAAAATGTGTACAGGCTGGCCTTTCTGTGCGTATGCAATGAAAGCCCTGCCGTTCTCTTCAGTGTACGGGTGCGCGAACTGGTTGGTCATGAACTTTGCTACATTGGCATTGTTGGCAAATTTAACCAGGCTTTCCAGGTCGTTTTCGTTCCAGGGTCTTAGTTTAAAATCCATAACAGTAATGACTTACAACTGGTGCTGGAATTCCTTCAGGATGCGGTAAATGGTTGCGGGACTTATATCCAGTATTTTGGCGATTTTGGGGATATCGTCATTGTATTTCCTCAGCATCGCTACAATGATCCGGTAGGTGTATTCGCGAATGGTGAGTTCTTCCGTGAGCAACTGGTTGGTAAAGTTGGTGTGCTGGAACATGATGTGCTCATCGGTTATCTCGCTGTTGTCCGCCAATACCACCGCCACTTCTATCACTGCTTTCAGCTCGCGCACATTGCCGGGAAAAGGGTAGGAGAGGAGTTTCTGGCAGGCTTTTTCACTGAGGGTCTTCGGCGGCATCTGGTTCGATTTGCAGAATTCGTCAATATGGTGCTTGGCTATCAGCAATACATCGTGTTCCCTGTCCCTGAGGGGCGGCAGATGGATATTCAGGCCCATGATCCTGAAGAACAGGTCTTCCCTGAACTGTTTTTCCTCCACCATTTTCTTGAGGTTCTGGTGCGTGGCGATAATCAGCTTGCAGTCAATCTTTATGGCTGCGTTGCTTCCTACGGGTGTCACTTCACGTTCCTGCAATACCCTTAAAAGTTTGGTTTGCATGGAAAGGTCCATTTCGGCAATTTCATCCAGGAATATGGTGCCGCCGTGTGCTTCAACGAATTTTCCCTTCCTTTTTTCGATGGCACCGGTAAACGCGCCTTTTTCATGACCGAACAGCTCGCTCTCTATCAGTTCCTTTGGTATGGCCGACATGTTAACAGCGACAAACGGCTTGTTCTTCCTTGCGGAATTATAATGGATGGCTTTGGCCACCAGCTCTTTCCCGGTGCCGGTCTCGCCGGTAATGGACACATTGATATTGGAAGAGCTCGCTTTTTTCAGCAGGGCGAAAATGTTTTTGATGGCCTGGCTCTGACCGATAATGGTGTTTGAGAAGTTGTACTTCTGCTCAACCTCGTTCTGCAGGTATTCAATGCGTTCTTCCAGGCTCGATTTCTTAAGGACATTATTGACATTGTTAAATATCCTGCTATGCATGTCAGGGCTCTTGACGAGATAGTCGTAAGCGCCGTGTTTCAGCAGTTCGACAGCCACTTCAATGTCGCTTTGATCCGAAATGATGATCACTTCGATGTTCGGGTTAAATTCCTTGATCTTTTTGAGTATGGCTGCCCCATCGAGATCGGGGAGCTTATAGTCAAGCGTTACCACCTGCGGGTTTTCGTGTAAGGCCTTGAGAAAGTCAGTGCCGTTGAAAAAGTTCCTGACTTCTATATCCGGATTCTGGGACAGGCAATGTACAAGAAGTTTGTTGTACCATTCATTATCCTCTACGATGAATGCCTTGTATGGTTGAGATGTCGACATGTAGTTTTTCTAAGGGCAAAAATAATCAAGCAGTTTGATTTTCAACATATTCTTGTAATAATTGTTCAAGTTTGCCGAATTGCTCCTTAAACTGGTCGAAGAGGTACACCACTGTATCCTTATCGGTGCTTCCGTTCCTCTGCGATTCGTTTTCGACCTGCTTGATGGTCTCATATGTTGACGAGGCAAAGATGAATTTAAGAGGGGAGGCGATGCGGTGGGCTGTCAGGTGAATCCTTTCCCAGTCGTCTTCGCGGAGATAGGTTTCTATTTCGTCAATTCCCTTATGTGTGGAATCAATCAGGGTAATGATCATGTCCCTTATGAAGGAGCTGTCGTTCCCGGCCTGCCTTTGCAGTTCGGAAAGGTCGAACACTTTATTTTTTAAAGTACCGGTTTCTTCTTCAGGGTCAATATTAAGTACCTGGCCTTTGCCTTCGCTGAATATTTTATAAAGCAGCGTCATCAGGTTGTTCTCCTTGAACGGTTTTTCGAGGAAGGAATCGACGCCTATGCTGTGGAAAAATGTGAAATTCTCGTTGGTGATCGCCGCGGAAACGGCAATGATCGGTATGGAGGCTGTCCCGGGATCGGATGAGGAGCGTATCCTTCTGCTGGTTTCCAGTCCATCCATTTCAGGCATTTTTATATCCATTAAAATGCAATCGAAGTGTTTGTGGCTTATAAGGGAAAGCACATCGTTGCCATTCTCCGCTTCCGTTGTGATGGCTCCGTATTTGTTAAGGATATTGTTCAGCAATACCCTGTTGAACGGTTCATCGTCGGCTATAAGGATATGTTTGCCTTTAAGGAAATTCCGGGCGTTCAGATGCGGGTTTTCCACCGACAGGTCGATCGTTGTTCCGCCTTCAAAAGGTATCCTGATCATTACCTGGGTGCCTTCATTGATCTTGCTGTCTATCTCAATCGTGCCCTGGAACAGCTCAACCAGCATTTTGGTGATGCTGAGTCCCAGGCCGGTACTGCCCGACTTCGTCCACCTGGCATTTTCAGCCATGTGGAATTCCTTGAAGATGTTGTCAAGTTCGGCCTTTTCAATGCCGATGCCCGTATCCCTGACGCTGATCATCACTACATACCAGTTTTCGCTTGTTTTCCTGCAGCTCAGGTGTACGGCTATCGACCCGTTGTTCGTGTACTTGATAGCGTTACCCAGAATATTCAGCAATATCTGCTTCAGCCTGTAGGCATCCCCGATCAGCACCCTGGGGATATCTTCATCTATACGGCACGATACCTCGATCTGCTTTTCAGCGATCAGGGGCTCAAGCGATTCAATCGTCTGCTGCACGAGGTTATGGATCTCGAAACCTTTCTTGGATAATGTCAGTTTTCCTGCATTCAGTTTTGAAAAATCAAGAATGTCATTGACAATATTCAGAATGTGCTGTATCGATTTCTGTATGATCTCTGTCTGCTTCTTCTGCTTGCTGTTGATATTCGATTGGTGGAGCTGGTCCACAAATCCGGAAATGGCATTCAGGGGAGTTCGTATCTCATGACTCATATTGGCCATGAACCGTTCCTTGATAATGGTCATCTCTTCGGCAATTTCCTTTGAGTCGGAAAGGCTTTTTCTCAGTTCCGCCGATTTTTTTATATACCTGAAATACACAAAACAGGCGAGTGAAAGGAAAACAATGACGCACAACGAAACGAATACAAGATAGTTATTGGCCTGCTTGATGGACTTTTCAGACTGACGCCGCTCCTGTTCTATCCTGTTTGTTTCAAGGTCTTCGATCAGGGCGCACATGGAATTGAAGTCCAGGTTAAAAGCATAGTCTTTCTTGAGATAAGGGTTAATGCTGGTAGTGTCCGAGATGTTAAACACATCCTGGTATTCCATGTTGATGTCTTCGGTACCGTTTTTCTGGGCAGGTTTTACCGCGGTTGTACCCGCTTCAGCTTTTGAGGTCCGGGGGCGCCGGCGCGACATTTCAGCCCTTTCCATCGCACTCCGGATCGATTGCATATTGTTGTAATCCTTGATCAGGCGTTCGATACTTGCGTCCTGCTGGAACCGCGAAATATATTTGATATTCTTGACTTTATTAAAGAGGATCAGTTTCAGCGAATCGAGCAGCCTGGACTCCCTTTCCGTTATTTTTTCCGATGTCTTAAGACTTGTGATCAGTCCTTTTATGGTTTCAGATGTGGAGTCCACTTTTTTAATGTACGAGCGCTTGTGGGTGATCAGGTACATTTCCACCATGTTGTCCAGGGTGGCATAATTTAGGCGGATGTCTTTAATGGCCGTGAGCTCAAAATCCTGGGTGATCCGGTTGTTGAGGCTGTGGAGTGAGGATGAAATCTTGTTATAGCTCAATCCGCTGGCAACAATAATGAGGATAATGGACAACGTCAGCAGCACATACACAGAAATTCCCCATTTTTGAAAATAAAAAATTTTCATATCCTCTATCAAAGGTCAAAAATACATAATTCTCAGGTAATTCTTAAAAACAGGAAAGGAGCTTGTTTCCAAACTCCCGGCCTAAATAAAAATAGTATGAAAAAGGTAACGCTTAACCTTAAGCATCAATAGTGCCAATTGATGGATACCGTGACATTATTATGTAAGCACTTGAAAACGAGCGTTTTTAAATTGTTTTTACGTGTTGCTAACACGATCCTGTTGCCCTGTTGTTTCTCAAAATGAAAAGGATTTGGTCAAAATGAGACAAATGAACGGTTCGGACTATTGAACATGCAGATAATCAGTATCCTGTCTATGACTCTTTTTCGTAATAAATCTTGTAAAATTTCCTGCCGTCGCGCTCCACCCCGGGTTCTATAAGTTCCTTGTTCCCGTGAATATAGATATGGAAGTTTTTGTCGAGCTTTAAGATGCTTTTGTACACCTTCGCCTGGCTTTTCACTGCGGGAAGGGATATCCCGAATTCGTCTTCGACGCTGATGTTATTCTCTTTGCGGTAAGCCTGGTCGAACTGCCTGAACGATTTGATCACACTTTCATCCTGGAACACCTGCTCTTCAAAATCTTCTTTCCTGAAATCATCGTTCTTTTTGAAATATTCCATGGAACGGTTCAGCAGGTCGATCTGGTCGGTTTTATTCACTTCAAAATCCTCCTTAAGCTGCGAGGTGACATACGACTTGGCTATCTGCAGGAAATCGCTGGTCTGGTGGTAATCGTCGCTGCATGGCCGCAACATCAGGAAAAGGTCTTTCCAGAACTGCGCTTCCGCCGATTTATTGGCCTTGTCGATGATGCACACTTTATAACCCTTGTCTTCATCACTGTCTATGACCAGGCAGCCCTTGTCGAGCTTGTCGATATTAATGCCTTCCTCGTAGTTGAGCACAAAATCGCTTTTGTTGTGATTGAGCTTCAGGAATGCCTGCCTGTTTTCGGATTTGAAGATGCCTATGGCCCTTACTTCATTGTAATCCACCACAAGGTTGGATATGCAGGCGACGAACAGATCGCCTTCCTTGATGTTGGGATGGTTGGAAGTTTCATACAGGTGTTTCGCTATATTGATGCTGTTGAGGTGAAAGTCGCTGAGCTCGCCGAAGATCTGCCTGCAGTAGTTGTATAGCGGGTTCAGCGTGAAATCGGAGTTTGTAAACGTGAAATTATAGAATTCCGAAGTTTTGAAGCCGGAAAGAAAAAACTTTTGAAGAAGCTCGCGCATAACCGGGTCGGAAATATTCAGGGGCCCCTTTGAGGCAAACATATCCTCACCGTTATTTTTATTGCCTACGCGGTGTACTGAAACTTTGTCAAGTGTTGAATTTGAAGCGTCGATCATGGAAGGGCAAACATAGGGAAATTTTGTGAGATAGGATATAGGATAGGAGGGGATAGTTGACAGTGACAGTTGATGAAGCTTACCGGTAAGGGGTGGGGTCCTTCCTGTTATCTCTACTCGATCAATTCACTTTCACATCGATAACTTTTACAACATATGAATACGTTTTTCCGGAAGCCAGTTTCACTGTAACTGTATAGTCGGTATCAGCCTGGATGCCTGCAGTTGGCTCCCAGACTACCGTATTCATTCCGTAACCGGCGGTGTA
>CALMKH010000091.1 GCA_937867025.1 uncultured Bacteroidota bacterium
AACCTGGATATGGACATGAAGAACATGAAGTTCACTTTTAAGGATAATGACATTCTCCTCAACCAGCTTAATATCGGAGGTGAAGGGTTTGTGGACATGAATGAGAACGACATGGAGTTTGATATGGCTTTCAGGTCCAAGAAGACCGATTTCAAAACCATACTTTCGATGGTCCCCGGTGTGTATGCCAAAAATTTCGACCGGGCAAAAGCCAGCGGTAAACTCGATTTCAGCGGGTACATGAAGGGAAAGATGACAGATGAAAAAATGCCCGGATTTGGCCTTAAGCTGAATATAGATAACGGATATTTCCAGTATCCGGATCTGCCCAAGGCGCTCAGGAATGTGTTTGTCAACCTGGCCATAGATAACAAAACCGGTTATCCGGATAATACCGTGATCAACCTTCAAAGGTTTGACGCCAATATTGCCGGTGAGTCCGTGTATGCACGCCTGCTTGTCAACACCCCGATATCCGATCCTTACATTGACGGTGCACTGAAGGGAAATGTCAACCTCGATGAATTCAGGAGCTTTATACCCATGGAAAAAAGCACGGAAATAAAAGGTCTTATAAAAAGCGACCTGGCGTTCAAGGGTTTTGTGAACAGCCTGCAGAAACAGGAGTTCGACAAATTCAGCGCTTCGGGAAATATCGCCGCCGTTAATTTTCATTTCAAAGATCCTGAAATGCTGAAACAGGGCACCGATCTGAATGCGGAGATGGCCTTTAGTCCGGCGAGCGTGGAATTAAAACAGTTCAAAGGCACCGCGGGCATGAGCGATTTTGATGCGACAGGCCGCATAGACAATATTTTCGGGTACATGCTGAAGGATGAATTGCTGAAAGGCCACTTCAATTTCAATTCAAATTATATCAATGCGAATGAATTCCTGAGTGACGAACCGGTTAAGCAGGAACCTGCGGCGGCTGACACTGTAAAAATGAAAGCTTTTGAAGTACCTGGTAATGTGGACTTTACATTACAGTCGAAAGTCAATACCCTTATTTATGATAATCTCAAAATGAATAATCTGATTGGCAA
>CALMKH010000092.1 GCA_937867025.1 uncultured Bacteroidota bacterium
GCCACACTCACAAAAAAATACCTTATTACAACCTATCCGCAGCCATTTGTGGATTTTTATACCAAAACACGCTTCCTGAGTCTTCCCAACGCCGTATTCAACCTTCAGAATATCAGCACCACAGTGAAGAACGACTGGACAATTTATGACAGCTCGGGCAACGTAATACAGGCATCGTCTCTCCGCGATCCTTCATTCTATGTCAACCAGGCAGGATACCTTCATGTAAGGCTTATAGGCACCAACTCGTATGGCTGTACCGATACCATGACCAAGGAGAATTACCTGTCCACGATGAGCGAAGGCCGTGTGTATGTGCCGAGCGCATTCACACCGAACAAAAACGGAAGGAATGACGATTTCAAACCTTCCCTGTATAACGTAAGGTCCGGTAATTATATCTTCAGGATATACAACAGGTGGGGAGAAAAACTATTCGAAACTACGGATACCGATGCTTCATGGGACGGCTCTTTCAAAGGCCAACCCTGCCAGCAGGACA
Source organism: uncultured Bacteroidota bacterium (assembly GCA_937867025.1). Lineage (GTDB taxonomy): Bacteria > Bacteroidota > Bacteroidia > NS11-12g > UBA955 > JABMMZ01. The sequence goes on from CALMKH010000092.1 coordinate 503, forward strand.
CATATATATGGACAGTTAACGGTGAATACATCAACGCGGACATGTTCTCGTTCCGCGGAACAGTCACCTTATTACGATAATAAACACACGATATGATTATGAAAAAAATCACAGCACAAATCAGAAATTTCTTCTCAAGCCTCACCAGCGTAGAAGAAAAAGAATCCGTGCCAACCATGGAAAGTCTTGGTGTAAGGGAAAAATTCAAAAGTCTTGATCCATTCATTTTCCTGTGGAAGAACTGCATGAAAAAAATGGCCGTGCGCACGGATGTGGATATTACATTCTCAAGGTATTTCACTTTCGGCAGCGATATGGCTTACATACGCAAATTCGTCGGTAAACCTGTCTATTCCATGTGTAATGCCGAAATGAATATAAACATACTGTTGTACGCAGTGGTAATCAAAGGGCATAATGTCAATTTCGAACTGCATTTCCACGACAGGAAATTGTTCTGCATCAACTATACCTACAATTACCTGACATCAAGGGACAGGAGGGAAATCCTGAATTCGCTGGAAGAAAAGTATCATGTCAGCAGCGCCCAACTGCATAATCATATCATAGTCGATAAAGCCGGTAACGGCATACTGGTCGAGGAAAACGAAACACTTACGATTAACTACCTTGCTCCAAACAGCAATGTAAAATACCTGACAGAATCATATTCCGGCCATTCCAGAATAGCAATGTAACCCCACCGGGGATACCAACAACGATACACAAGTGCAGAAGCACACTACAAGGAGGAAGTTCTGCGTTTTCTTACTTCCATTGTGCAGCCTGGTAATTTTGCCCATAGACGGGTAAAATTACCAGGGAGTGTGCTTTCGGTTCAGTTAATCGACCTAGAACAGTCTCACCCCGAACTGATATCCTATCCATGCATGCTGATTATAGGAGCCTTCCGTCAGATTCCAGATCTTGCGGGTCCCCATGTCCTTAAAGACTGTTTCAAATCTGGCATCGCGTGTGTCGGCTATCAGGTGGTTCAGCGAAGCGCCCCCGAAAACAGATATTCCCCTCATCAGTTTTATTTCAAGGTCAGCGTTGACGCGGTTGAGCAGATTCAGATGCGTGGACCTGAAATTAAAGCTTTGATGGTAACTTCCGATATCGGTGGTAATACGGAACGTATTTGAAAGCTTTATATTGGTTCCAAGTCCGAAGCCATAGCTCATCAGTGTGTTTACTGTATCCATAGGCAACTGTGTGGTCACCATAAGTTTGCTGTAAAATTTCTCCGAACCTGAACGATAGGCAAGTCCGTACTGGCTGAGTTCATTCAGGCTGCCTTCAAGCTGGTGGGTGCCGTTTTTAATAAAATTGATGATGCCAATCACCGGCCCGTACGAACTATCCGCCACATTGATAATCCCTATCTGGAAACCCCTTATTTTTCTGGCGATATTGATTACCCCTATCTGTCCTCCGTCAATTTTATTGGCTACATTAAAAACTCCTGCTACCTGCACAAGTGAAGATTCCTTACCGGCATAGTTCCCAACCCCGCCAATCTGGCAACCGCTCAATCCCCCGCGGTTGATATTCAGCAATCCTGCAGCCTGGAATCCTTCCGACCAGGAATGGTTATAATTGTAAAGACCCGACAGCTGCGATCCTGAAAATGTTCCGAAATTCTGGTTAAAAAGACCAGCCCCCTGAAACCCTTCACAATTGCCCAGGTTGTTATTGAACAAACCGGCAAACTGGGCACCAGAGGCGTTCCCGCCGACAATATTCGACAGGCCCGCAAACTGGGCACCGGACATATCCCTTTTGAGAATATTCACCAATCCGCCGAATTCGGCGCCGTTCAGGCCCCCGTTATATCCCACCAGCACATTGAATGACACTTTATTGCTGACCAATCCGCTCAATATACCATTGCTCCCTACAGGTGGCACGAAGGTCAGCTGCCAGTCGCGTTCGAATGAGTCCCTGATATTATCTGCGGAAAGACGCTGGTATTTATTGATGAACCACTTGCCTATCTCTGTCTCTTCCACCTTTATTTTCCTGAAAGGCAACTGACGGATAAAACTGTCATTCCATACGATCCTCGACCTGACAGAATCCTGCCTGGTCAGCGGCGTATCCACCGGCGTTATCTCCGGCGTATCGCTATACACCGGTCCGAATTCCTCTATCTTCACGGGTGGAACCAGGGGTTGAAGATTGACATTAAGACTTATTACACCGTTGTTTTCGTAATGCACCTGCAGGACAGTATCCCTGAGGCCCTGACCTGAAATCTTCACAGAGATGTCCGGTGTTTTGCCTGTAACATCCAGCCTGTAATAACCGAAATCTCCTGATAAAGATGTGGCAAGCGTTTGTTTCTCATATAAGCTCACATTCGGCAGCCCATCTCCGCTCGCGGCATCCCGCAGGTAACCGCTTATCAGGAACCGGTATTTAACCGGCTTCCCCTGTGATGACTGTATCTTATTGGTATTTTTCGGTATCACCTTTTTCTGCAGTATCAGGTGATTGCCTATCTGCTGATAGGTAATTTCCCCGTTGAACAACTGGTCAAGCACATCTTTTACCGACCGGTTATCGGCATGTATGGTGACAATTTTGCTCACTTTTATTACATTGTTGCCATATGAGAAATTGAAATCCGCCGTTTCGGAAATAATGTTCATGACCTTTCCCAAGGGCTGCCCTGTTATTTTGATGGTTACTTTCCGTTCCAGAATAGGTATGTTATTCTGAGCATCGATATTAATAAAGGAAATTATCGATAATATCAATAGTACTATGTTTCTCATGGCCTGCACTCCTTTCCTTTTAATATGATCCTGTTTGAATTCGGCACATGTTCTATTTCAAGACTGAGTGTTCCAGCCACGACCTCAAGCACATTCTCAAGGGTTTCGCCGGGAAAAGAAGAAGTTATGGTACAATCGGCGATCGCGGCGCTTTCCAATGATATTTCCGCATCGTAAAACCTGTTAATATCTTCCACCACATCAGACAATTTCGTATTTTCAAACACCAGTGTACCGGTGGTATATGCAAAAGCATTCCGGCTTTCAACCTTTGTATTTTCCATCCGGTTTTCCTTTTGCATGTACTTGGCCCCCATGCCGGCTGTCAGTATGGTTTCCCCGGCCGGAGTGGCAAATTTCACCTTTCCTTCCTTCACCATGACCTGCGTGTAGTCGGTGTAGGAAACAACTTCGAATTCGGTTCCGAGAACGGTAACGGTGGTGGCGTTTGCTTCTATTTCAAAGGGGTTTTTCTTATCCGAAGCAATATCAAAGAACACTTTGCCCGAAAGCAATTTCACTTTTCTCTTCCCGCCTGAGAATTCTTCCGGGTAAGACAATTGCCCGCTTTTAACGATCAATGACGAACCGTCGCTTAAACGTACATTTTCCTGCTTTCCGGCCGCCTGAAGGGTCAGCATCTTCGTATCCGCAGTATTCCTGGTCATAAATATCACCCCTATCCCTATGAGCAGGGCCAGGGAAGCGGCAAGAAGCCAGGAGGTGTTGAACAGCACGTGGCGGCTTTTTGGCTGAGTATGCAGTCTGCTCCTCACACTGTTCCATGCGGCATCCGTATTCACTTTCTGTGTTTCTTTCAAGCCTTCGCTTCCATCCCACAACTGCTGCAACTGGCGAAAATGCTTTTCGTTGGCATCCGATTCGCTGCGCCACTTTTCAATCATGGCAACTTCATGCGGCTCTGCCTCGCCCGCCAAATATTTAACTAAAATATCTTCTGTTATCATGATTTACCTGTTGTTTAAAAAATAAATGATGACCAATATGAGACCCAGGTAGTCAGCCAGGTTTTCGCGCATCAGCCTTAACGCTTTACCCATTTGGTTCTCAACCGTCTTCACGGATATGTTCAGCACCGTGGCTATTTCCCTGTATTTAAGCTCTTCAAACCTGCTCATCCTGAAGATCAGCCTGCATTGTTCGGGCAGGGTCCCCAGGGCTTTCTCTATCCTCTGCTCCAGTTCCCTCACGCTCCCCTTTGTTATTTGTTCCGTTACCTGCCCGTCTTTTTGCATATGCATGTATTCCTCTCTTACTTTCCTGTGCCTTATCTCATTGATTGATGCGTTATAAACAGCTTTGTACAGATACGATTTCACCGAACTGTCTATGGTCATGGCATCCCTTTTTTCCCACAGCTTCACGAAGGTATTCTGAACCACTTCCTCCGCAGCATCCATATCCTTTAACCACGAATTGGCATAATTGCAAAGGTTCTGGTAATACTGCCTGAAGATCCATTCATAGTCTTCCTGCAAGCTGATGCTGAAGGATGTGTCCATAGCCCTGTCGCTCATTTGTATTAATTCCTGTTCGTGTGCAAATATAGCTATCATTTTTCCCCTTTACCATCTTCTCCCTGTTTCACTATTGTATCTGCCTAAGTTTTCCGCTGCCCGAAATATTCACTGAAATGGCAGGCGTACCCCTGTAGGCTATGTCGCCGCTTCCGGAAATACGGGCATCCAGCTGCGTGGTGGCGTATATCCTCATATCGCCCGATCCGCTGATATTGGCGTCGACATACTCTGCCTTCATCCATTCGGCATTGATATTGCCCGATCCGCTGATGATGTACCGGGCGTTCCTGCAGGTTCCGGCACCCCCGAGGGTTATGCTTCCCGATCCGCTGATGTTAGCCTTGACAGAGTTGCTGACATCGCCCTGGAACGAGATATTGCCTGAGCCGCTGATATTCATATTCAGCGTTTCGCAACTGAACCTGTTATCGCAACTCATATCCCCGCTGCCGCTGATATCCATGGAAACGAGCTCCGGCATGAACACGCGTACGGTGATCGGACTGTGCCTCCTGATGTTTGTATGGCGCTTCAGGTCGATATCCAGAGTACTGCCGCTGACACTGGTTGTCACCACATTGAGGATGTTCTGCTGCCCGTGCAGCTCGATCCTGAAGGCCGAATCCCTGATGATTTCCACATTGGCGTCAATGGACAGCGATACGGCGTTGAAACCTGAAACCGAGCGGATGTTGGTTACGCTCGGACCTTCGCCCCTGATCCAGTGATCCTTCCTGCATGAGGCCGCCGTCAGAATAAGCAAGCCTGTAATGATTGCAAATGTTATTTTCTTCATGTTATTGATATTTTTTATATTAAAATTCTATTTTATAGCTGAGTATAGGGATAAGCGGTGTCTGATACCATGTTTTCATCTTTCCGTCTTCCGCATCATAATATGTGCCTCCTATGTTCTTATGGTTGCTTGCGTTTTGAATATCCAGGCTCCAGATGCTGTTGTAACGCGCGTGATTGATACGGTAGCTTACCCTGATATCGGTTCTGAAATAATCAGGCAGTTGTATGGTAAAAGGCCTTGTATCATCTGTAATGGTCTGTTTATACTGTATGGATCGCTCCACATCGACTGGGGTCTGCCTGAAACCTCCATACCATAAAGTCTTGAAATTAAAGCCGAGCAACTTTTTATCGCCCCTGAGCTTTATTTCCTTGCCTGCTGTCACTGTAAGTGCATGACCGGCATTAAACCTCGTATTGTACCAGGTCTTTGTATGGGTCTGGTACCTGCTGTTATTCAATGAAGCTGAGACCAGATAATAGAAACCCTTGTTCAGGAAACGTTCCATAGTGAGCTCCACGCCATAGTTCTGGCCAATCCCTTTATTGACAAGCGGCTCGGAAACTATTCCAAAATCCAGGTTGACAACAGAAAACGTACTGTTCTGGCTGAGGCCCACAGGTATGTCGTACAGGTGCTGGAAATATGTTTCGAATTTCAACCTTGTGCTGCCTTTGAAACTGATTTCATACCCTGCGACAAGATGATGCGCCTTATTGAAATCAAGGTGCTTGTTAGGGTATGTTTTTTCTCCTTGCGCATTCGTGGCCTGTGCGAAATAAACACCCGGCAGCTGAAGCTGGCTGTGAAGACCGTAACCCAATGTAACAGCCTGGTTATTTTTCAGATCATACCTTGCTGAAACCCTCGGCTCGACAGTGTATTTACTGTTCATGGCGAGGAACATGCTGTGAAGCCCTGCAAATACAGTAAGTTTCTTCCCGGTCTTGATTTTTACCTGCCCGTAACCCTGCAGATAAGACGTTTTCCCTTCGTTATCCAGGTAGGTTCGTAATGTCTCGGTGGTATCAAGCTGCCTTTGGGTGGTCTTGTAGAACCAGCGGTTGGCAATAAGCCCGGCCCTCAGATGCATTGCCTTCCCTATCTTATGGTTGATGCTGGAATGCAGTGCAATTTTTGAGGTGCCTATGCTGTTGCGCCAATGCGTATAGGTATGCACATAATCCGATTCATAATATTCCCCACGGTCGGTGATCACATTGGATGAATACAGCAGCACATGTTTCATCGTGGTCCTCTTCCCGATCTGCAACAGGTGCGTTGCACCGACAGCACCGGTATTGCTGCCATAAAAAGTGTTATACCTGTCGAGTTGGGTTTTCCACTGTGACGAATCTTTCTTGGCGCTGTTTATCTGGGTGCTTATGCCGCCGAAGCCGAACACGGTAAACTGACCGGCCTTTGTTTTTGGTAACGCCACATTGAAAGACAGGTCCTGGAAATTTGTATTGCCGAACAGTTCGACGCCCAACTTCTTCAGCATTCCCAGCGTGGAATACCTGTAATTGATCAGGTAACTTCCGCCCTTGCGGCTCAGCGGACCTTCGGTGGCAATGTCAAGCCCCAGCAGCCCGGCCTGGAATGTATATTCCTTCTTTTTGTTATTGCCTTTCCTGAGTTTCAGGTCGAACACCCCGCTGAGAGCATTTCCGTACTCCGCTGCAAAAGCGCCCGTCATAAAATCTGAATTGGTAAGAAGCTGCGCACTGAGAATGGATATGCCCCCGCCCGAAGCATTAAAACTCGAAAAATGGTTAGGTCCGGGAATGTCTATGCCTTCCATACGCCATAACATGCCTGCAGGGGAATTGCCCCTGATGACAATTGAGTTATTGCCGTCATCGGCGCCTATAACTCCCGCAAAGGATTGAGCCATACGAGCGGGGTCGTTCACTGCCGCTGCGAATTTTTGCGTCTCTTCCACCGAAAATGTCCGTGCGCTTACCGTAGCCATGTCATTGATCGGCTTCAGTTTGCTGACTTTTCCCCTTACAGCCCCGCCTTTCATGACATTTACCTGCTGTTCTTCCATCTGGATATTGACTACCAGTTCTTTTCCGCTGGTAAGCAGCATGTTGGGGACCGAAATCTCTAAATAATCCTTATGGGTGGCTGTCACTTTCAAACGCCCCACAGATACGCCAGGGATCTCGTAGTAGCCGTTCTTATCAGTGATTGCCTGCTTTGAAGAATCTATATCTATCGTAATGCGGACGCCTTCTATCGGGTTCAGAAGATTTTTATCCGTCACATTGCCTTTTATGGTTTGCGTAAACTGCTGTCCAAAGGCTGAAATCATCATAAAGGGTGTTAACAATATCAGTGTTTTTTTCGTCATACAGCCCTAAGACAGGCAAGAATGAAAATACCCCTACGCGGATTGAAAAAAAATTTGAAAAAAAAATTGAAACGCGAAATATTACGCTTCGGGAAAGCATGTACAAGGACATTCCCCTCAGGGGTTACAAGTGATAATAAATATTCTTAAGGAAGGATCCGGGGTGTTTAAAAATAAGAATTAAAAGATTACAGGGCGAGTATGAAAAGGGATTTTAAAGCATAACAACACACGTAAATAATAAAAATAACACTGCTCACCCTGTAATCTTTATGATCAACACCAAATAAATAGTCAAATAACAATTTCTAATGTATAAAACAGTAGCTTTTACTCTATTTGACAAACCGATGCTGCAAAACGCTGCAAAAATTCGCAATCCTAAGGCAACGCATTGATTTTCAGCATGAAAAAATTCAATGCCATTTAAAATACCGGTACACCTGCCACTGATTTTTATCTCAGGTCTTGTTTTAACCGATTATTAGGCTGAGGTTTGCAATGAATTATGGAAACTATTAAAGATCTTAGGCTGGCTGTGTTGATCGACGCCGACAATGTGCCTTATGCCTATGTCAAGGGCATGTTCGAAGAAATTGCCAAATACGGTACCCCGACCTTTAAACGCATATATGCCGACTGGACAAAACCCACCGTATCCGGCTGGAAAAATGTACTCCTTGAAAATGCCTTGACACCCATTCAGCAGTACAGTTATACAAGCGGCAAGAATTCCAGTGACAGCGCATTGATCATCGATGCCATGGACATTCTCTACACCGGCAAGGTGGATGGCTTCTGCATCGTTTCCAGTGACAGTGATTTTACAAGACTGGCCACCCGCTTGCGCGAAGCCGGCATGATAGTGATCGGGATCGGCGAGAAGAAAACACTGCAACCATTTATTACAGCCTGCGACAAATTCATTTATATCGAGATTCTGAAAAAAGGGGAACCTGTATCAAAAGAAAAGGCGAGGAAAAAACAATCCAGGAAAATGAACCTCGACAAGCCTGAGGAGAAAGAACCGATCAACAAAGCCGATCAGAACTTGCAGAAACTGATCAGCAGCAGCATTACGGATCTGGCCGACGAGAACGGCTGGGCCTTTCTGGCCGACCTGGGCAATCTCCTGTTAAAGAAAAAACCGGATTTTGATCCAAGGAATTACGGGTTTGAAAAGCTGCTCCCCCTCATCAAGAGTCTCAATATGTTTGAAATTGACGTCCGCGAAACCGGAAGAAAAAATACCAGGCTGGTCTATTTAAGAATCAGGCAGCGGGATCAGGGAATCAGTTAAGACTAAAACTGTGTAATGGAGGAGTATTTCTCAGGGGATTCCTTTTTACGAGAGAGTGATTATTGACACCTCAGGCCGTATGCCCAGCCTCCCGGGATACCCAAGATAACCGAAACCCCTGTTGACATACAGGTACTGTTCGCCGGTTCTGTATATGCCGGCCCATTGTTTATACATGTATTTGATGGG
>CALMKH010000093.1 GCA_937867025.1 uncultured Bacteroidota bacterium
TTGTTATCAGATGTCCATATATTTCATCAGGTTTTCATACCTTGAATCCGTATCATCTATAAGATCCTCCCTGTTAAAATACTGAATCACCCTGTAGTCGTAACGCTCGAGCGTGGCAAGCACGTGTTTCAGCGCTGTCGTGTTCAGCTTCAGGTGAAGTTCGATCTCGCTTGAACCTTCCACTTCGAAGGTCAGGAATCCCAATATCTTCGCATCGCTGTATTCAATGATCCGCGATATATCGCTCAGGGAATAATCGACAGGTTTCACCCTCAGAACAATAATGCTGCCGATAGCCCTGACGCTAAGGCTCCTGCTCAGCGCCATGACTACATCGCGAGTCCTGAGTATGCCGAAATAATGGCCATTCTCATCCAGGACAGCGAGGAGTGAAAGGTTAAGCGTCTTGAGGTGACTTAATGCATTGAGCAAATGCTGCATGCGGTTGACATACGGCAACACCGGCGCAAACAGGGGCAAGGAACTGAGATTTGCCTCCTGATCGACCTTTTCAAGGTCATATATGCTTATATAGTTGACAAGCTGCTGACCGTCTACCAGGGGCAGCAGGTCGAGGTGCAAACTGTTCATCTTTGCGAGCGCTTCACCCACAGTCTCCTGTGGCGACAAGGGTTCCAGCTCATTGTTGACGTGAAGATCGGATATCATTTTATTACAAAACTAATTAAATTCTACGGATTTATCAATATACTGACCGGTCTTTAGAAATTCTCGCAGGCCTGCCTGAAATTGACAAGCTTGTTTTTCCTGTTCCTGGCAGCCTTTCTGAAAGTAAAATCAGACAGGTTTCCAAATGCTATGCCCACAAAAATATCTGCATCGCGCAAGCCTCTTGTATATAAAAAGGAAGCGAGGCTGTTGGTACCCACGTACAGGGGCCCTATCCTTGCGGAAGCTCCCATCCTGACGGCCCTGTAATCGTATTCAAGCATGACAGGCAATGAGAATTCGAAGAACCTGGATTCCCACCTTGGTGACACCATGACAAAACTCTGGTAACGCGCATGCTGTGAATGGCGTCCCCTGAGGCTCTGGGTGATCACCCCGCCAACAAATATTTTTTTCCTTACCTGAAAATCGGCAGTTGCCACCATCCTGGTCGGCAGGCCGACGTTAAAATCACCTGTATATGACCTGTAAGAGGCAAACTGCTGCATGAATGAATCGGCAATATCCTGGTAATCCCCGCTATTAGGCACTCCGTGTGAATATCCGTCGAGGTTCACGCCTGTTGGCTGGGTTATGGCCACCTCGTCAAACCTGGCATTGCTGTACCTGACCTTGCCAATGTCCATAACTGAAAAGCCGAGCTTGCAGAAATATCTTGTCTGGTTCTTGCTGTACTCGCCATGCCTTTTATAGTCTTTTTTATTAAAAACATACGTGACCCCGATATCGGTTCCCCATCCTTTGCCCACCTGGTCCCCGTAAGTAACCAGTAAAAGACGGGAGGGATCAAATACCAGGCTGTCCTGGGACACAGCCCTTACCGCCATGCCGTCATTGTGTAGGTGAAAGCCCTGCAATCCCCAAACTTTCTTAACAGTCACGCCTACCAGCAGTTTCCTGTTGTACTGCATATCAATGGACCTGGAAAGATTAAGGCCCGCGCTGATATTCGAAGTACCGTTGACAGTAAACCTGTTGATGGTATTAAAACCTCCCTGCTCATAGCTTACAAACCTGGTATAAGCCCCGCTGGCTGAATCGAGTTCCTTATAAAAGGCATGTGCCAGGCTTTCGGGCATGGCTGATACGCGCGCACCTGCACTCGCTTTTGTTATGAGGCCCACCGACCATGATTTGATCTTCACGGAAGCGGACGGACCATAAATATCTGAAGCAATGGAAACATGTTTAGGACGGCCGTTGAGATTTTCCGTCAGCCAGTTTTTATCAAACAGCGGGTTTCCGCTTTCGCTGAGGTATTGGGCGGGCACATTTTTGGGTAACCTGTATGCCGAATATGGCAGTCGTAATGTCAGATAATTATTATTGACATTTGCCCAAAGCCCGGCGAGGTTCACCTGCCATTTGAACGAGCTGTAAGCGTTCAGCGAAGGATTGACATGGTAGGAATGAACGGGCCCGTAATTACCAAGGCCAAGTTGCGTAATGTATTGGCCGGCCGCCGTTCCGGCAATCCCCGATACCATAAAAACCAAAATGATCCGTGATACATATTTGTGCATATCATATTAAACTCAATTTTCATGCTAAAGTTGCTTTTGAAAACCAAAAAAAAGTGAAAAAAAAATTTTGACGGGAAAAAGGTCTAGGTAAAAACACCCAGACAAACTGTCTTTAAATCAAGGTTCAAACTTGCGGGTATTCACCTTAGCCCCGATAATATTCAGGATGCTATAAAGCCCGAAACAGGTACGGTTTATATAAATGGCGTCCTGCGGCCCCCGGGCTCCGTTCGCTTCCCTGATCTCAATCATCCTGCTGAATTTCTCGCCTAGTTCGTAAATGGTCTTGAAATACGCCTCGTCCCCAAAATTAAAGGTCCTGGAATTAAACGGCTCTCCCAGCAGGAGAAGCATATCCCTGAACGCTTTTTTTAATGTTGGAATGATCTTGGGCGGATCGTCCGGCAGAAGATAGTTCAGTTTATACAGGATAGCGTCAAGTTCCTTTTCATCTTTAATGGCATGGGGATTCAGCAAGGCGAAAAAATTCCTGTGGAACTGCTCATCAATCACCTTGACACATCCGAAATCAATCACCGCCAGTTTATGATCAGGTGTAATAATAAAATTGCCGGGATGCGGGTCGGCATGGACCGTCTTGAGCGTAAACAGCTGATATGTATAGAAGTCCCATATGGCCTGACCTATGGTATTTCGCAATGCCTGGGGATGGTCCTGCCTGGCAAACTCCATCAGGGGAACGCCATCTATCCAGTCCATGGTGAGTATGCGGTCTCCGCTGAATTCCTTATAATAGCCGGGAAATATCACGCCGGGTATCGCGGAACAGGCTTCAGACAATTCCACGGAGCGCTTCAGTTCCAGTTGATAATCCGTTTCCTCGAGCAGTCGCGCTTCCACTTCCCTGAAATATTTATCAATGTCCTTGCCTTTGAGATTCAAGAGCCTTGTGGCTATGGGCTTCACCAGTTTAAGATCGCTGCCCACGCTGTCGGCTATTCCGGGGTACTGAACCTTGACCGCGAGGGTCCTGCCATCAACCGTTGCTTTGTGAACCTGGCCTATACTGGCTGCATGCAAGGCTGTTTTGCTAAACGATTCAAACAGATCGAGAGGCGCTTTCCCGAACTGCTGTTTAAAGGTCTTTAATACGAGCGGATAACTCAAGGGCGGCGCTGAATACTGGGCCATCTGAAACTTGTTCTGATAGGCTACAGGCAGCAGGTTCTTGTCCATGCTCAGCATCTGGGCCACCTTAAGCGCACTTCCTTTCAGCTTGCTTAATGATTCGTAAATATCCCCGGCATTGCTTTCATTCAGCTCATCACGGCTGGTCTCCGAATCGAAAGCTTTTTTGGCATAATATTTAAGATAATTGCTCCCCACCTTAGCGCCTGCAAGCGCAAAACTGGCGGCCCGCTTGATCTTGGATGTCGGGATATTAACCTGTTCTTTCATGAAATGGATAGAAAATGAAAACTGCTTTTACTTTTTATTAAATGTATTTTGAAAAAGGAATTTTCCCAGGTCGACCATACTGTCTAACGGGCTTTTTCCCATCAGTTCGAGCATGAGGTTAACCGATTTCTCAATAGCCGCATCGGTCTTTTCGAAAGCGGGGCTGTCATCGTTCGACCAGAAATTCAGTATAAACAGCGTATTGGCCCATATGGCATCATGGTAACGGTCGCTGATGAACTTTCTTTCTTCGAGCTCTTTTTCAGCCAGACCATGCTGTATCACCATTTTTGAAAAATCTTCAATGCGCCTGCGGAAACTTTTAAGGTTCCTGAATAAAGGCCTGCCGGCTTTCAGACTATATATATAAAAGCTGCGATGATTATTCAGCACCTCCTGCAAGGTGTAAAAAAGTCCCAGCACCCTTTCACGGGTGGAGTATGCTTCATACTCCTTTGATCCGGCCAGCGTGCTGATGGCTTGTTCCGCTGCGCGGTCCCATATGGCGCAATCCAGGTCATTGAAGGAAGCGAAATGCGCGTAGAATTCCTTTTCAGAAAGCCCTGCCCTTTTGGCGAATGCATACACGGAAACCGGCTGTTTGTTTTCCGTCAATACATAATCCATATAAGCATCAATGATTTTCCGGGACAGGTCAATGGTTTCTTTGCGGGTTTTTGTAGCCATGATAATATTTTTAAAGCTTATACAAATATATGAACTTTCACCCGGAATTCATACTTTTCCTCGTCTGAAATGATGTTAATCACGATGAAT
>CALMKH010000094.1 GCA_937867025.1 uncultured Bacteroidota bacterium
GATTTTCGGGATGCAGTGGCTGTGCTTGATTTTTTTTCAGGCACTTTGCCGCCTTCTTTCCTGGCCTCAGACAAACCGATCGCTACAGCCTGCTTCCGGCTTGTCACCTTTTTTCCTGATCCGGATTTCAGTTCGCCGCGCTTCATCTCATGCATGGTCTTTTCCACCTTCTCCTGTGCTTTTTTTCCATATTTTGTAGCCATAATCTTATGTTTTGTTTATGCAAATGTCATGAATCCTCCCTCTAATTTTTTATAGTAATATGTGTTTATCTTGCATTATTTCACAAATTTGCCTTGACTGCTGAATTATTTTTTTTGTTGTTGTGAATGTTTATATCTTTGCTCAAAGTGAAATTTGACGGAAATATCAACAACAAACTGCCTCACTCCGGAACTTCCATTTTTGCAGTGATGACAGCCCTTGCCCAGCAACACAAGGCTATCAATCTGGCCCAGGGTTTTCCCGATTTCGATTGTTCGGATGAATTAAAGGCATTGGTGCACGAAGCCATGAAAGAGGGGTACAACCAGTATGCTCCCATGCCCGGCCTGATGGCTCTGCGGGAGGCCATTGCGGCTAAAACGGAGGAGCTTTACTCGGCAGTGTACAATCCCGACACAGAAGTTACAATCGTTCCCGGGGCCACGCTAGGCATTTTTGCCGCCATTACGGCCATGGTAAAGGAAAATGACGAGGTGATCGTGATAGAGCCTGCATACGACAGTTACATCCCTTCTATAGAGCTGGCCGGTGGAAAGGCCATCGTGTATGAAATGCAGTTTCCGGAATACAAGATTGACTGGGAACAGGTGAAGAAACTCATCAGCATTCGCACCCGAATGATCATTATCAATACGCCGCATAACCCCACAGGTGCTATTTTCAGTTCGGAGGATATGAAGAAACTTGAAAAACTGATACTCAATACCGATGCGCTTATTCTTAGCGATGAAGTATATGAGCATATTCTTTTTGACGGGTTTGAGCACCAGTCAGTAGCGCGTTACCCGCGGCTGGCCAACCGGAGCATTATTATCTCCTCCTTCGGCAAGACTTACCATACCACCGGTTGGAAAATGGGATATATTCTCGCTCCTGAAAATATCACGGCCCAGATACGAAACACCTATCAGTTCATGGCTTTCGCGGCTAATACTCCCATACAGCATGCTTATACGAGGATTTTAAAGGATAAAGACCTGTATCTGGGACTGGGACAGTTTTACCAGCAAAAAAGGGATCTTTTCCGCAAGGGGCTGAAAGGTTCCTCATTCAAGCTTATCAATTGCAACGGAAGTTATTTCCAGTCGGTGATCTATGACAAGATAAGCAATCTGCCCGATACCGAAATGGCTAAATACATAACCGTGGAAAAAGGTGTTGCGGCAATACCGTTTTCAGCCTTTTACAAACGCAGGACAGATCATAAAGTCCTGAGGTTTTGTTTTGCAAAATCCGAAGAAACCCTTAACAAGGCACTTGAAATTTTATGCAAGCTTTGAATTTTTCTGTTGTTCAGACCCAGCTGTTCTGGGAAGATATAGATGCAAACCTCCTGCACCTGAGCAACAGCCTGGATAGTGTCGACCGCACGGATGTGGTGGTGCTTCCCGAAATGTTCACGACCGGTTTCAGCATGCGCCCCGAACTGTTTGCCAAAACTTCTACTGAAAAAGGATTGCCGTGGATGCAGCATCTTTCCGAACGTCTTGACGCAGCGGTTATGGGAAGCCTCATGTATGAAAAGGATGGAAAGTATTACAATGCGATGGCGTTTGTAAGCCCGCGCAAGGCCCCTCAGTTTTATTACAAGCGCCACCTGTTTTCGCCGGGTGAAGAATCCAGGCATTACACGGCGGGAAAAGAAAAACTGGTTGTTGAATACCAGGGCTGGAAAATATGTCCTCAGATTTGTTATGACCTCCGTTTTCCCGTTTTCAGCCGGAATACAGAGAATTACGATCTTCTGGTATATTCGGCCAACTGGCCTGAAAAGCGGAATTTTGCCTGGCAGCAGCTGCTACGGGCAAGGGCCATTGAGAACCAGTGCTATGTCATCGCATGTAACCGAATTGGTGAAGACGGCAACGGCGTTAATCACATTGGCAACTCATGCATAGTGAATTATATGGGCGAAGAGATCGGTTTCGGGCAGGAGCAAAAAATTTTCCGATTTAACCTTGACAAGACATCCCTCGAGGAATACCGGAAACAGTTTCCCGTGCTGGAAGACAGGGATGATTTTATCCTTAAATAGTCGTTTATTATTCGTTTATAAATAAACCTCCCCAAGGTTTTAAATGTCGATTTTATAGACGTTTTTTGCAGAAACGAATTTTCATGCCTTCAATTTCAGAATTACAACGCATTGCCACACAGGTAAGGCGGGATATTGTAAGAATGGTACATGCCGTTCAGAGCGGTCACCCTGGCGGGTCTTTAGGCTGCGCAGATTATTTTACGGCGCTCTATTTCCACATTATGGAACACGATCCCAAAAATTTCACGATGGAGGGGCATAACCAGGACGTATTCATCCTATCAAACGGTCATATCAGCCCTGTGTATTACAGCGTACTTGCCAGAAGCGGGTATTTTGACGTCAATGAACTGACCACCTTCAGGAAGCTCAACAGCCGTCTTCAGGGGCACCCTACGACGCATGAAGGTCTGCCGGGCGTCAGGATAGCCACCGGTTCACTCGGTCAGGGACTGTCAGTCGCCACCGGTATTGCACTGGCTAAAAAAGCGGATGGGGATGATCATATCGTATATGTTAACCTTGGGGATGGCGAATTACAGGAAGGTCAGAACTGGGAAGCCATCATGTTTGCCGGCCATCACCGCCTCAATAATATTATAGCCAGCGTGGATTACAACAAGCAGCAGATTGATGGCGGAGTGGTTGAAATCATGGGTTTCACCGAGTTACGCAGCAAATTTGAAGCTTTCGGCTGGATTGTCCTGGAAATGGATGGTCATAATATGCAGGAAATACTGGATACAAATGCAAAAGCCAAGTCGCTGAGAAAAGAAAACAGGCCTATAGTTATCCTGATGAAAACCGACATGGGATATGGGGTCGACTTCATGATGGGAAGCCACGAATGGCACGGCATCGCGCCTAATGATGAGCAATTGGCACGCGCTTTGAGTCAGTTAAATGTGATACAAGGCGATTATATTCATGCCCTTGCTGATTATTAGACAAAATAATACCATGAGAATTGCGTTTGGATTGTATATGAGACAATTAATTGTAGGGATATGGTTGCTCCTCACCCTCAATTCTTCAGCGCAGACA
>CALMKH010000095.1 GCA_937867025.1 uncultured Bacteroidota bacterium
ATGACACCAGCTGTGAGGCCTGCCGGCACAAATTGTCTCAGGGGAGGAAGGGCCACATCCTCAGCGGGCTCTTTTTTCTTTACCTGGCCATACAGCATCCGGATAGCCGTCAGAACCAGGACGGCTGCAAAAATGTACCTGAAAAGGCGTGGATCGTTGATATGGAAATGTTGCAGAATGAATGACAGGGCCAGCGAAGAGACAATTGCCGCAACGCCGGTAACCAGGGAAGCCTGGAGATTCGTGTTTTTCAATTTGTATTGTTTTATGGAAGAAGTTATGCCCACGGCAAAGACGATAAGGAGGCTGTTAGTCAGGATATACGCCACTTTATCAGATTCCACCGCGTGATGTTTCACCATTTCCTGGAAAAGGGGGATAAATACAATCCCCCCGCCAACGCCAAGCATTCCCGCCATAAATCCTCCTGCGAATCCCAAAGCCAGAATCAACATCAGGTTCCATATGTCGGGATGAAAAAAATCCAATCTATTTTTTACCTAAAATACTGTTATAGTCTCCGGATTGCCTCAATACTTCCACAGCTTTCAGTACATCGGGATCGTTCTGGAAACTTGTCAGGAAAACAGCATCTTCATAATAATACCTCCTGCTTATTTCTGTTTGCAGCAACAGTTTGACGGCTTCCTTATTCAGTTGCATTTCAGCCATCTTGGCCTTATTGATGCTGCTTTCCAGCCGGTCCATGTCAGCCTGCAGCTCGGAAATGTAATTCTCTTCCCTGGCTTTTGTGCGCAGGTCTTTCAGGGCTTTCTCGCTGGCGTTAAGGTAAGAAAAAGTCTTTGTCGACACATACCTGCTGAATTCCTCGAACAGTTTGTCATCCACCCTGAAGCTCCTGATATCACCGATTTGATCATGTGTTGCACGGTATTCGGAAGCGAAATCAAAAATGAGATAACTCCTGATAAGACTTGTGATGATATTGGACTCCTTTGGCTGGGTGACGACTACATCAGGCCTTACGCCTCCACCGTCGAGTACGGTTCTTCCGTTCCGGGTCTTGAATCGTTTCTTCAGGCTGTCGGGAATGATCATGGGAGTGCCGTCAGGGTTTCTGTGCCCGTAATCCAACAGCTGGATACAGCGGCCGGAAGGGATATAATATTTTGCGATGGTCACCTTCATCTGGGTGCGATAAGCAAGGGGCCTGACGCTTTGTACAAGACCTTTTCCGAATGTATTCCTGCCGATCACGACACCGCGGTCCAGATCCTGTATGGCTCCGCAGACAATTTCGCTGGCCGAAGCGGAATGGTCATTCACCAGGACCACCAGGGGAATATGTGGATCAGCAGCCGGATCAAGGGTCCTGTATGTTTTGAATGCCTCTGCGGAACGTCCCCGCGATTCCACTACAAGTTCGTCCATTCCTACAAACACGTTAACGATATTGACCGCCTCGTGCAGGAGTCCACCCCCGTTATCCCTCAGGTCAAGCACCACCTGCTTTATCCCCTGGGCCTTGAGTTTAAGCAGAGCCTCCTTTACTTCCGAACCGGCCCCAAGCATAAAGTGGTCGAGCCGGATATAGCCTGTCTCACTGTTGATGAGACCATAAAAGGTGACATTTTTTGTTTTTATTTCTTCACGGGTAAGCTCGATCGGCACGGATTTGCCTGCTCTTTCCACCAGCAGGGAGGCCTTGGTGTTCGGGGCGCCGCGCAGGGCATCGCCCACATC
>CALMKH010000096.1 GCA_937867025.1 uncultured Bacteroidota bacterium
GCGAATTCACGCTTCTGCTCAGGGTACTTTACAGTGGCTTTTTTCATGAATATATGTTTCAGGGTAATAAGCATACCTGAGAAAATGGCAGGGAGGTAAGCACGTTCCATCCATGTCATTTCTTTTTTTACTACCTGTTTACTTCTGTTAGTCAGCATGGTTTTTTTAATTAATCTACATTCCGATTTTTCCGAATCCCCACATGGTGAGACCGGTGATGAAAATATTCAACAAGGCCAGGGGTAACAACACTTTCCATCCCAGGTTCATCAACTGGTCGTACCTGAAACGTGGTATAGTCCATCTTACCCACATGAAAAAGAAGATAAAGAAGAACACTTTGCCGAACATGACGATTGTTTGCACAATGCTCAGCATATTGCCTTCCAGTCCAAGCTCATGCTGGAAAGGGAAATTATATCCGCCGAAATAAAAGCAGGCAATAACTGCCGAGGAGATGAACATATTGATATATTCAGCGAAAAGGTAAAAACCCATTTTCATGGCGGAATATTCCGTATGATAGCCGCCAATCAGTTCAGTTTCACATTCAGGAAGATCGAACGGAGCGCGGTTGGTTTCGGCAAAAGCGCATATGATAAAGATAAGACAGCCGAGAGGTTGATAGACAATGTTGGCAAAACTTGCATCCTGCTGCATGACAATCTCTTTAAGACTCAGCGTGCCGGTTGTCATCACCAGCGCCACAATGGCAAGACCCATGGCGATTTCGTAGCTGATCATCTGTGAGGATGCCCTGATAGCGCCAATGAGGGAGAATTTATTGTTGGAAGCCCAGCCTCCGATCATAATGCCGTACACACCGAGCGAGACGACGCCAAAAAGGTAAAGTATGCCAATATTCAGGTCTGTCACCTGCAGGTCGAATGTTTGTCCCCCGATGGTTAAGGGTCCTCCCCAGGGAATTACAGCTCCGGTCATGCAAGCTGTCAGCATGGCAATACATGGCCCGGCAATAAACAGCCATTTATTGGAAACAGAAGGGATCAGTTCCTCCTTCATGAACATTTTCACGGCATCGGCCAATGGCTGAAGCAGTCCGAAAGGTCCTGCCCTGTTTGGTCCTACACGATCCTGCATCACGGCAGCCACCTTGCGTTCGGCATAGGTGGAATATGTTGCGACCAGCAGGGTGATGCCGAATACGCTTCCAGCAATGATGGCTTTAATGATTAACGGGTCCATTTATAGTATTGTCTTGCTTTATATTGTTATTTATTGTTGTTGGGATCCAATGCTCCTGTTCCGAGTTCAACTTTTACCCCGTGAGGCTTGGCGCCCATCATTTTCAGGGTGTCGGCTTTGATATTCCTTAAAGCATTTTCATAATGGTTCGCTGAAATGACGGAATGTCGGCTGATCTTGCTGGGACCTTCAATCACCCAGTCATTGATGTGTTTTTTCTCAAACCTGCAGGTATTGCAGATCCAGGCTGGCGAACCGTCTTCATTGTCCTGAACTTCGCCCCATTGATCTTTCCTGGCGGTCACTCTTAATACTTCTTCGCCCTGGTTCCATAACCTTACCTTCCCGCAGCATGTGGGGCAATCCCTGTGCGCATCGATTGGGTTGGTGTACCACACGCGGCTTTTGAAGCGGAATGTCTTATCGGTCAGGGCACCTACGGGACATACGTCGATCACGTTGCCCGAAAAGTCATTGTCAATCGCCTTTTCAATATAGGTGGATATTTCGGAGGCTTCACCGCGGTTCAATACGCCATGGCATCTGCCATCAGTCAACTGATCGGCCACTTTCACGCAGCGATAGCAGAGTATGCAGCGGTTCATATGCAGCTTGATCTTATCCCCGATATCAATAGGTTCGAATTCGCGTCTTGGAAAATCGTTACGTGTTTCCTGGGCACCATGACCATAACCCAGATCCTGAAGGTCGCATTCTCCTGCCTGGTCGCATACAGGACAATCCAGGGGATGGTTAAGCAGCAGGAATTCCACAACACCGGCGCGCGCTTCAAGGTTTTCCACTGAAGTGATATTGCGGACAACCATGCCATCCATTACCGTAGTTCTGCAGCTGGCAACTGGTTTAGGCATCGGGCGCGGATCCTTCTCCGAACCCTGTTCCACTTTCACGATGCAGGTGCGGCAGTAACCGCCGCTGGTTTTCAGCTTGCTGTAATAGCACATGGCAGGAGGAACAATGTCGCCGCCAATCATTCTTGCCGCCTGAAGAATGGTAGTTCCTTCAGGAACTTCAATTGGAATGTCGTCTATGGTTACTTTTGGCATATATATGTTTTTAAAGTAATAACGCTTATCCGGCTGTTACCCCGGATGCGTTTAACCTGTAGTAATGTTTAATGTCCCTGATGCGTTCAGGATGGGTGACATATTCTTCAAACTCGCTCCTGAAATGACGTATCGCTGCTGCTACCGGCCACGCTGCCGCTTCACCCAGGGGGCAAATGGTCTTGCCTTCGATCTTTGACTGGATATCCCACAGCAGGTCGATATCCTTCAAAGTGCCGTGTCCGTCGAGTATTTTATGCAGGATGCGTTCCATCCACCCGGTGCCTTCGCGGCAAGGGCTGCACTGACCGCAGCTTTCATGATGATAAAACCTTGCAAATGTATAGAGGTTTTTCACGATGCTGGTATCTTCATCCATAACGATAAATCCTCCGGATCCAAGCATGGTTCCTGTTGCAAAGCCGCCTTCACCAAGACTTTCATAGCTCATCAGCCGGGGTTCGCCACCGGCGGTTTTCAATATGAGGTCAGCCGGCAGGACCGGCACTGATGATCCTCCGGCCACAACAGCCTTGAGCTTACGGCCACCTTTTATACCGCCGCAATATTCCTGTGAATAAATAAATTCTTCAACAGGCAGTCCCAGTTCTATTTCATACACGCCAGGCTTGTTGATATGGCCTGAAGCGGAGATAAGTTTGGTTCCCGTACTTTTTCCAATGCCGATCTTTGCATATTCTTCGCCGCCCATTTCCAGAATCGGTATGACTGCAGCGATCGTTTCCACGTTATTCACTACGGTAGGGCAACCGTACAAACCGGCAACTGCGGGAAACGGAGGCTTGATCCGTGGATTACCGCGTTTCCCTTCAAGACTTTCCAGGAGGGCGGTCTCTTCGCCGCATATATAAGCACCGGCTCCGACATGCACATACAAATCGTGGTCAAAACCGGAACCGAATATGTTCTTTCCGAGAAGTCCGGCCTTATATGCTTCATCTATGGCTTGTTCGAGTATGCGCGCGATATAGAAGTATTCACCCCTGATATAAATGTACGACGTGCGGGCGCCAAGTGCAAAACTTGAGGCTATCATGCCCTCTACCAGCAGGTGAGGAATACGTTCCATCAGGTAGCGGTCCTTGAAGGTTCCCGGTTCGCTTTCGTCCGCATTGCAGACCACATATCTTGGAACTCCTTCGGGCCTCGCCAGAAAGCTCCATTTCAAACCGGTAGGGAAGCCTGCGCCGCCCCGGCCCCTGAGTCCTGATTTTTTAACTTCCTCGACAATGGCATCCGGGCTCATGGTCTTCAGCGCTTTTTCAAGCACGGAATAGCCGCCATTTGCCCTGTATACTTCCAGGGTGTTGATACCGGGTATATGATCGTTCTTTAATAGTAGTTTCTTGCCCATATCGATTAACAGTACCTGCTTTGTTTGTCTTCCACCCTGAATTTCTCAAGTAATTCATCCACTTTTTTAATGGTCAGGTTCTCATGAAAATCCGCACCTACCTGCATCATCGGAGCGGTTCCGCAACTTCCGAGGCATTCCACGGCTTTCAAGGTAAAACGCCCGTCGGGAGTCGTTTCACCTACAGATATGCCGAGTGTCTTTTCGAGATGATCGATAATATCTTCCGCACCGCACAGCCAGCAGCTGCTGGTCCTGCAAACCTCAATCAGGCATTTGCCGACAGGTTGCAGATTAAACATGGAATAGAACGACGCCACCTCATACACTTCGATCGGCTGGATATTCAGGAGGCGTGCAACATAATCCATGGTTGGAACACTGAGCCAGCCACCGAATTCAGCCTGTGCCATATGAAGAATAGGAATAATGGCCGATTTATGCCTGCCTTCAGGATAGCGTTTCATCAGTTCCTTCACTTTTTCGAGCGATTCGGGGTTGAAAGTTATATCTTCTGTGCTTGTCATTATCTGTATGTTAATGATATACTGTTATGCATCGAGTTCACCTGCTATGACATTCAGACTGCTCATAGTCAGGATCGCGTCGCTTAAAAGTCCGTTTGTGATCATTTCGGGGAAAGCCTGGTAATAAATGAAGCATGGACGCCGGAAATGCAGCCTGAAGGGCGACCTGTTCCCATCGCTGATCAGGTAGAATCCCAATTCGCCGTTTCCGCCCTCCACACTATGGTAAACTTCGCCTTTCGGCACATCCATCTCACCCATAACGATCTTAAAGTGGTAGATCAGCGCTTCCATCTTGCTGTAAACATCTTCTTTATCGGGAAGGTAGAATTCCGGTACTTCGGCATGGAAATCTCCTGCCGGCATTTTATCAATAGCCTGCCGGATGATCCTGATGCTTTCCCACATTTCCTGGATGCGAACCATGAACCTGTCATAGGTGTCGCCGTTGGTTCCGACAGGTATATCGAATTCAAAATCCTGGTAACTGCAATACGGGCTGGCAACGCGCACGTCATAATCAACACCGGCAGCCCTGAGGTTGGGACCGGTAAACCCATATGCCAGAGCCCTTTCTCCGGAAATAGGACCGCAATTAATGGTTCTGTCCATAAAGATACGGTTGCGTTCTATTAAGGCCTGGAACTCCTTGAGATAAACAGGAAATTCTTCCATGAACTTATGGAGTTTATTCCAGGCCGTCTCAGAAAAATCCCTTTCCATACCGCCTATGCGTCCGATATTGGTGGTAAGCCTGGCTCCGCAAACCTCTTCGTATATCTCATATATCTTTTCCCTCATCTGGAAAAAGTAAAGGAAACCCGTAGTAGCTCCGGTATCCTGTCCGATGATGGTCGTGCAGATGATATGGTCGGATATCCGGGCGAGTTCCATGATAATGACACGCAGGTATTCAGCCCGTTTAGGCACCTGGCAACCGATCAGTTTTTCAACCGTCATGTGCCACCCCATGTTGTTGATAGGGGAGGAGCAATAGTTCATGCGGTCGGTAAGCGGAGCGATCTGGTTATAGGGTTTATGTTCGGCGATCTTTTCGAATGCCCGGTGTATATACCCTATGGTGGGCTCGGCATGTACGATGATCTCACCGTCCATTTTCAGAACGTTCTGAAAAATGCCGTGTGTGGCAGGGTGTGTTGGTCCCAGGTTAAGGGTATTGTATTCTTTATCTGGGCTTAGCGGTATCTGATTTGGTAGTGCCAATGTATTCGTGATTAAAAATTAACGTCCAAACATTTTATCATTCTTGTCATCGCGGCTCCCGTCTTCAAGCGGATATTCCTTGCGCATGGGGAAATAATTCATTTCGTCCATATTCAAAATACGCCTGAGGTCCGGATGTCCTGTAAATTCGAATCCGAAAAAATCGTATTCCTGCCTTTCCATCCAGTCGGCTGCAGGCCATAGAACGGTTGCTGTTGGAACTTTTGTGTCTCCGTCAGGCATAAAGATCTTGACGCGTATCCTCTGGTTCTTTTTCAGATTGTGCAGGTGGTACACAACGCCAAGTTCAGCGCCTTTATTTTCCGGCATATGCAGTCCGCAAAGGGTTGTCAGGAAGTTGAAATCAAGGTCGGGATCATTTTTGAGGTAGGTAAGCACATCAATAATGATTTTCTTTTCGACAATGAATACCGGAAAATCATAATGCATCTCTGCCTTTAATAAACCTTCGCTGAATTTTCCCTTTAATTTTTCTGAAACGTGGTGGAGTAGATCGGTCATTCGTTATGTGCTGCTTACTTGGAAATGATATTATTCGATCCCGTATGATGCCAGGCGGGCTTTATATTCAGGGGAGTGGCGCCTTCGGAGGCTTTCTGATTTAGAAAGTTCCTGGATTTTAAGGATGCCGTCAAGCACCTGCTCCGGTCTTGGAGGACAGCCCGGGATATAAACATCCACCGGTATGATGCGGTCGATACCCTGCAGAACGCTGTAGGTGTCAAATATACCGCCGCTGCAAGCGCATGCACCCATGCTCAGAACCCATTTCGGTTCAGCCATTTGTTCGTAAACCTGGCGCAGGATAGGCCCCATTTTTTTTGAAATGGTTCCCATCACCATCAAAAGGTCGGCCTGACGTGGTGAAAAGCTAAGTCTTTCGGACCCGAAACGGGCAAGATCGTAATGCGATGCCATGGTAGCCATGAATTCAATACCGCAGCAGGAAGTGGCAAATGGAAGAGGCCAGAGGGAGTTAGCTCTTGCAAGCCCGACCACCTTTTCAAGCGAGGTGGCAAAAAAACCTGATCCTTCCAATCCTTCGGGTTTGTTTTCCGGTTTAATATCGATGTCCATTTTGTGTATTTTTTTAAGAATTTTACTGTAATTTAAAAGGTTTTAACATGGATAATTTTTTACTCCCATTTTAAAGCGCCTTTCTTGACAATATATAGCAAACCTAATACCAAAAAGCCCATAAAAGTGAACATCTCCACGAGGCCCGTGACCCCCAAGGTCTTAAAGTTTACAGCCCATGGATACATAAAAATCACTTCGACATCGAACAGTACAAATAGTATGGCAACGAGAAAATATTTTATGGAAAACGGTGTCCTGGCATTTCCCTGCGCTTCTATGCCGCATTCAAATGAATCGCTCTTGATCACCGACTCCCTTTTAGGTCCCAGCTTGTGTGTAGCCAGCATGGAAATGACGATAAAACCCATTGCTGCAATAAACATGAAGAAAATGGGAATATAGCTGTAGAGGCCGTTGTTAGCAATATTAAGCAACATCTTAGCTTTTAAAATTAAAAAATGATTGCAAATATAGGATATTTGATAAATATATTACCTGTCGGGAAAATATTTTAAACGCTTCAAAATTATCACAGAAAATTAAGAAAATTAACAGTCCGGGACGTTAAAGAAACGATTAGGCGACATATGTTCCTCAATGCCTCCACGAGCCTGTTATAACAAGCCTATTTTTTCCAGTATGATCAGTGGTTCCACAGGCTTGTTCTGATGGATACAGGCAGCGAATATTCTGGCTTCCAGAATGATGGAATCATCGGCCGGCCGCACGATCTGCTGGTTGAAGACAATCTTCAGGCGGCTGTCACGTTCCACGCCGGTTCTTACAACAAACTCATCACCGCTTTTCAGCGACTTTTTATAATCTATTTCGGAGCGAACCACTACTGCATCATACCCTTCATGATGAAGGCGGTTGAAATCCAATCCTTTGCTCTTTATGAATTCATGCCTTGCATGTTCAAGGTAATTCAGGTAAACAGCATTGTTGACAATCCCCTGGAGGTCGAGTTCATAATCCCTTACAGAAAGGGCCAGGTCGAAAATATATGTTGCCTTATCCATTGTATTTGGTCATTGCGGGTGCCGGTCCTTCCAGGATAAAGCTTGTAACTGCTTCAGCAGCTGTCCGTATCTTTTCCGTCACAACCGGTTCTTCTTCAGGCCTCCATTTTCCCAGGACAAAATCAATCTGTCTGTGCCTGTCGAAGGAGTTGCCAATACCAAAACGCAGCCTGGGGTATTGCTGTGACTGTAAAGTCTCCTCAATATTGCGCAAACCGTTATGACCGCCATGACTGCCTTTTGTCCTCATACGCAGGGTTCCGAGGTTCAGAGCGAGGTCATCCGTAACCACCATGATATTTTCCAGCGGGGTCTTATACTGCTGCATGTAGTATTGAACGGCTTTTCCGCTGAGGTTCATAAAGGTGGTAGGTTTGATAAGCACTACCTGCTTGTTCCTGATCCTTCCCTCAGCAACGATGGCATGTTTCTGAAGGCTGAAAACCGCTTCCATGTCCCTGGCCAGCCGATCTATCACGTCGAAGCCGATGTTATGGCGTGTGTGGTTATATTGTTCGCCGATATTGCCGAGTCCAAAAATCAGGTATTTCACGCTTCAGGTCTGTTTAGAGCCAATGCCCTTCTGAGTACAAAGTTTTTGCCCAGGTACACTTTTCTAACCATTTCGTCGGCAGCAAGCTCTTCCGCTGTTCCCTGTTTGAGCAGTTTGCCTTCGAACAACAGGTACGCCCTGTCGGTAATGCTCAGGGTTTCCTGTACATTGTGGTCGGTGATGAGGATGCCGATATTCTTGTTTTTCAGTTTATAGACAATATTCTGAATGTCTTCGACAGCGATCGGGTCAACTCCTGCAAAGGGCTCGTCCAGGAGAATAAATTTAGGGTCTGTCGCCAATGCCCTGGCTATTTCAGTCCGGCGCCTTTCACCACCGCTTAATACTTTTCCGAGATTATGCCTTACTTTCTGGAGATGAAATTCATCAAGCAGCCCTTCCAGTTTTTCATGCTGGGCGGCCTTGCTCATCCTGGTAAGTTCAAGCACGGCTTTAATGTTGTCTTCAACCGTCAGGTCGCGGTAAACCGAAGGTTCCTGGGGCAGATAACCCACGCCTTTCTGGGCGCGCTTATACATGGGCAGACCGGTTATTTCATCATTGTCCAGGTAAATATGACCTTCGTCCGGCTTGACAAGTCCTACAGTCATATAGAACGACGTGGTTTTACCAGCCCCGTTGGGTCCAAGCAGCCCCACGATCTCTCCCTGTTCAACGTATATTGAAACTCCGTTTACAACCTTTTTCTGCTTGTATTGCTTAATGAGATTTTCTGATCTTAGCTTCATACAGATTCACGAATGTCCCTGATCTTTAACTGCAAATTCCTGACGCCTTTGAATTCGTTCATTTCAATAGAGTAACAAACGTCAAAACCGGAATTCTTGCTGATGACAGGGAATACATCACTCATGTTAAATCCTATTCCGTCAAATTTCGTGCCCTTCTGCGTCGCTATCAGCTTGAGGTGTTTTTCCTTCACAATCCTGCTGCCGGCATCTGAAAGGCGGTTGGTCCTGAAGATGGGCGTCATGTTGCCCGGGCCGTGCGGTTTAAACTGATCAAGGATGGAGAAGAATTTCTGATTGATTTCGCTGAAATCTATTTCAAGATCGTAGGCAATTTCGGGGGTCAGCAATTCTTCTGTAGAATTGAGTCCTACCACTTCTTCGAATTTCTCGGTGAAGGCATCGAAAGACTCTTTTTTAATGGTCAGACCGGCAGCGTATTTATGCCCGCCGTATTGCACCACCAGGTCGCCGCAAGCCCCTATGGCATCGTGAACATCAAAATCCTTGACACTGCGTGCCGAGCCGGTCAGCATGCCGTTGACCTCACTGAAAATGATGGTAGGCTTGTAATATGTTTCAATCAGGCGCGAGGCGACGATCCCTATGACACCCTTATGCCATTTTTCGCTGTACAGGACGGTGCTTTTCCTGAGTTTTAAAGTTTCGCTGGTTTCCAGAATATCAAGCGCTTCTTTCGTGATGTCATTGTCAATATCCTTGCGCTCGGTATTATTTTCAACGAGGGTTTTGGCCAGGTATAAGGCATGGTGGAAATCTTCCTCAATAAGGAGTTTTACGGAGGATTTTGCATCAGCAATTCTTCCTGCCGCATTGATTTTAGGCCCAATGCCGAACACTATGTCCGATACTTCATATTCCTGCTTGATCTGGTAACTCTGCAGCAAGGCCTGCAGCCCGATGCAAGGATCTTCGTTCAGCTTTTTAAGACCGTAATACACGAGTACGCGGTTCTCGTCCATGATTTCCACAATATCGCTGCAGGTGCTGACTGCTACAAGATCAAGATATCTGGCTACCTCCTCAAAAGGGATGTCACTCACCTGCGCGAAGGCCTGTATCAGTTTGAATCCTATACCACACCCTGAAAGTTCTTTATACGGATACTGGCAATCACGTCTTTTGGGATTAAGAAGAGCGGCAGCAACGGGGAGTTCATCTCCGGGAAGGTGATGATCGCAGACAATAAAATCAATCCCTATTTCCCTGGCATATTGTATAAGTTCAATGGAACGGGTTCCGCAATCCAATGCAATAATGAGGGTTACGCCCGCAGCTTTTGCATGGTCTATGCCTATCTTTGAAACCCCGTATCCTTCCTTATACCGGTCGGGTATATAGTATTCAATATTATCCGTCATTTTCCTGAAAAAGGAAAAAACAGTTGAGACCGATGTGGTTCCGTCCACATCATAGTCACCATAGATCATTATGCGTTCCCTGATATCAAGCGCGCCCTGTATCCTGGCGACCGCTTTGTCCATATCCTTCATCAGGAAAGGGTCGTACAGATCGGTTAGCTGAGGCCTGAAAAATTTTTTAGCCTGGTCGAAAGTTTCAATTCCTCTCTGCAGCAGGAGTGTGGCAATTGTCGGGGATACGTTAATAAGAGTGGCCAGTTGTGCAACCTTTTGATCATTGAGTTTAGGGTGAGCCTTCCAACGATATGCCATATAACCCCGCGAAGATAAGAAAAAATCCGCAATGAAAAGGAAATGCTTTTAACAATTGTCCCGAATTAAAAATACCTGGTATAAATGTCTTAAAAACACAGAAGTGGTATAAATTTTCAGACGGTTTTCTCCCGGTTCGTTTCTCTTGCTTTAAGAAGCCCCCTGGATACTTACCATTCCCTGAGTCTGACGAGGGCCTCGTCAAGCCTGTGGCGCGCCAGGAATTTGTCTTCCAGGTCTTTGGCCAGCGGCACTGGCGTATCAAGACTTCCGACCCGTATCACCGGTGCGTCAAGTGAGGTGAAACAATGTTCGCTGATCCAGGCGGCTATTTCTGCCCCTATTCCACCTGTAAGGGTATCTTCGTGCAACACCAGGACTTTGCCGGTTTTTTCAACTGCCTGCCGCACAGCCTCTCTATCCCAGGGCAAAAGCGTACGCAGGTCGAGCACTTCAGCTGAAATGCCGGCCCGCTTGCAGCCATCCATCGCCCAATGTACACCCCAGCCATAGGTTATGACGGTTAATTCGTCGCCCGTGGACACACTTTTGGCCTTGCCGATTTCCAGCGTGTAATAGTCATCCGGAACCGTGCCTTCTATACTCCTGTATAATGCCTTGTGTTCAAAGAACATGACAGGATTGGGGTCGCATATCGCTGCGCACAGCAAGCCCTTTGCATCATAAGGCGTTGATGGGTAGATGATCTTCAGGCCGGGTACGTGATAAAACCAGGCTTCGGTGCTCTGGCTGTGAAAAGGCCCCGCGCCCACGCCTGCCCCTGTAGGCATACGCACAACAACATCAGCCGGCTGAGCCCAGCGGTAGTGGCTTTTGGCAAGGTTATTAACAATCTGGTTGAAACCGCAGGTGACAAAATCGGCAAATTGCATTTCCACAATGGCTTTATAGCCTTTGATAGCCAGTCCGTAACCGGCCCCCAGTATCGATGACTCGGTAATTGGGGTATTGCGTACCCGTTCTTTACCGAACTGTTTGTAAAAGTTGTCAGAAATCTTAAAAACGCCTCCGTATTCAGCCACGTCCTGTCCCATCAGGACGCTGTTGGGGAAACGTTCCATGGACTGCCTCAAACCGTCGGAAATGGCATCCACCAGCCGCTTTTCACTTGTACTGTCCGTGGCAGGACCCATGATTTCCTGTTCATACGGGGCATATACATCCTGCAATTCTTCATCTGTATCAGCCTGTATCTCCGGTTCAGCAAACACTTCCGCAAGATCTTCATCCATGCCTGATTTCAATTCATCATAAATGGCCTGTTTTTTTTGTTCATCCAGCACCCCTTCCCCCATGAGGTATTGTTCATAATTGCTGATCGGGTCTTTTTTGCCCCAGTCGTCGAATAATTGCTGTGGAACATATTTGGTGCCGCTCGCCTCTTCATGTCCGCGCATCCTGAATGTCATGGCCTCGAGCAATATGGGTCTTGGCGAATTTCGCATACTGGCAGAAAGCTCAGACACCCTGTGATATACTTCAAGGATATTGTTGCCATCCACCTGGTAAGCTTCCATGCCGTATCCGATGCCTTTATCGATAAACTGCTTGCATTTGAACTGCTCGTTGCTCGGGGTGCTCAGGCCATATCCATTGTTTTCAATAAGGAATATCACGGGCAGGTTCCATACCGCGGCCACATTCATCGCCTCATGAAAATCACCTTCACTGGTACCGCCGTCTCCGCTGAACACCAGCGAAACCTTTTCGTGCCTATTGAGCAAATGCGCCAATGAGATGCCGTTCGCCACGCCGAGCATAGCACCGAGATGGGAAATCATTCCTACGATATGGTATTCATTTGTCCCGAAGTGAAAACTGCGGTCACGACCTTTGGTGAAACCGCTTTTTTTACCCTGCCATTGGGCAAACAGCTTTTTGAAAGGGATGCCCCGCGTAGTAAAAACGCCAAGGTTCCTGTGCAGGGGCAGAATGTATTCGTCTTCCTGCAGTGACATGGTCGCCCCCACAGAAATGGCCTCCTGCCCGATACCGCTGAACCATTTCCCTATTTTACCCTGCCGCAGCAATATCAGCATTTTGTCTTCAATAATGCGGGGATAAAGGAGCCGCTTGTAAATATGGAGGAGTTCCTCGTCGCTAAGGTTTTTGCGGTTAAAATTCACGGTGCAAAAGTACATTGAAATGTTGAATTTGCGGAATTGCTTTTCAGACTAGCATTCTATCATTATTTTTTATTTTTGCCCGGCAGTCAATTGCATCTTATGAGGAACCTCTTCCTGATCCTTATGTTACTCTGTTGTGCCGGCTCTGTTGCACAAGTGCATCCAGGGTATTTTGGCGGAAGAAATTCTGTCGGGTTGTCGGTTGACATGAGTATTTTCAGATTGAGCAGCTATACAGCCAAAAAACTGTTCATACCGGCTGTGCAATTCACGCACCTGACTTCACGGCGAAAGTCGTTCACCCTTGAGCTCGGTATGTGTAATGTGCGTGTTAAAGGCAATGAGGAAGGCGGTAACGATGAACGGCACAAACTATCTTACGAACCAGGCCTCTACCAGGATGTTATTAGCGAGGGGACGGGAAAGGTGAGAGGAACTGTTTTTAGCGCATACAGAACATCTTTCTGGGAAAACCTGGCACCGGCCGGCGCATATCATAGCTGGGGATTGCATGTTGCGTCGTTGAAATACAAAAGTGATGATTTCAGGTATACCAGTATTGATGGTTCGGGGAAGGTCATTGATACAACGTATACAACAGGATTTCCTAAAAGGACCATCATATCGGCAAGTATATCATTCGGAGGCAGGACTTCGTTTTTTAAAACCCGCAATCTTATATGGGATTATGGTATCCGGTGCCGTGTTCCTTTTTCGGGTTTTTACAAGATAGGGGAAGATTTCCTCGACGGACGCGAATATCTGGTTTATCATGGGGTAAAATCCTATATCGGATCCAGCTTTATCATGTTTTATACAGGTGTTCATTATGCATTTTAGACACGCGGACATTCACCTCCGGTGCTGACAATCCTATCACCAAAGTCTGTTACTCGAATACAAATCCCTTTTTGCTTGCCTGCAGGTGAATAGCTTCCACCAGTGCCATTCCCAGGCTGCGCTCCTTCACGCCGGCAGTTCGTACGGATCGTATATAGGTTTCGCGCTGGACATTAAGCCCGGCAATCTTTGTTGAATAAACCAACCTTTTTTTACTATTGTATTCCAGGATGATTTTTTTCTCCGGCAGGCTTTTGCCTTTTAACTGTTCCGGCAGGTCTTCATCCTTTGTTGTTCTTACCCAGGCCGTATCACTTCTGGCAGCATCCACGGCATCCCATTTGGCATTTGAATACACGGACTGCGTTTTAGATATGGCCCGTTTGGCTTTGATGGATTTGCTCATTTTTGCCGCATTGTTATCCTGTTCCAGCTGGTTAGACTTGTAAGCGCCCCCACCAGAGCCGTATGCCCAATAGGTTGTATTAAGACTATCGTTATAGACATCGATCAGGCTGTCATAAGGCGTGGACACATCATATGCGGTTGAATTGTGATTGATGAAAAAATATTTGCCATTCCCTTTTACAGCCCCGTCCTGCCAGAAACCCAGCACACCGGTCATGGAATCGCCGCAATGTATAGTATTCACTGTAATGCCTTTTGCCGAAGCGTTTGAAAGGCTCGCCTTGTAATCCACGCTTCCCTGATTGAATGGTTCGTTCCCTGCAATGAATATGACACGATAAATAGAATCATTATCACGCCACTGCAACTCTTCAAGAGCATTTTTAATGACCCAGCCGCAGTATTCGTCACCGCCGTTAATAGACAGGCTGAACAGGATTTTAGAGACGGTATCCAGGTCGGATGTGTAATCCAGGAGTTTAACTATATATCCGTTACTGGCAGGGTTACTGGTCCGGCCGTATTCGTAAAGCGCAATTTCGAGCCTGGTGTTAAAGCCATTCTTTTTGGCCTTGGCCACTTCATTGGCTATGGTCCAGAGTTCTGATTTCGCCTGGTCGATAAGACCGCTCATGCTGCCGCTCACATCCAGCAGAAGTGCAAGCTGAATAACATTGTGATTTGGTTCTGTTGCCTGGGCTCGCAGTTGGGGTCTAAATATCAATAGACAGATAATCAATAAGATAAGTCGTTTCATGAGTTGGTTTTTGTTTATTAATACGCGAACATGACAAAAGGTAAATCCCATTTTTCGAATATGTGGGCATTGCATATTAAAAGGGCCGCAAATTTTTTTAAAGTGTTTGCAACAATACCCATTTTTACACTGTCTTATGGGTATAACTACTCCACTTATGACACATAAACATCTGATCACAAGCCTGGCTATAACGCTTTTTTTGTTCACACTGAACCAGTCATGCAAAAAGCCAAAAGATCCGCCTCAGGATCCCTGCGCCAACAAGGTGATGGTAACCGCGCTCCAGCAAGACTATTATCATTGGGCGCATTTTGAAAAGTCCGGTCCCAATGGAACAGCGGTGTGGTTATATGCCGTAAACTGGAATGACTGGTCGTCAAAAGTTGTTCCGGGAAAATCATACAGGATAGCTTACAAAGAGGTCAAGTGCCCTGATGACCATATGTCCAACAAGACCATGAACTGTTTTGCATATCCACTGACATGCATTAAGGTCACCTGCCTTGAGCCGGTAAACTATACCACAGAACCTTCTTCATCATGCCTCGGGTCGGAGATAAATCCGCCTGCCTTCGGGGATTATTTTACCCATGCTCTCAAGGGGCAAAAGATAAATGGCAACCAATTGAGGCTAAGGATGGGATATTCAGGATGCGACAGGTCGCAGATGAAAAAATTCAGGCTGGCCCTGCAGGAAGTAAGGTACAGGTGTCCCGAACCAAAAATGGACAGGGTATTCATGGCAAAAGTGGTCACTGATGACAACACGGTTTGCCAGGCATATTTTGAGGAAGATGTTTGTTTTGACCTCACGCCTCTCCGCACCTATATGCTGAACGAACAATCCTATGATTTTTCCAAACCCATAGTTATCCGCCTCCTTTACAGGGATGGCAAGGAAGAAGATTTTGTCTACTCATTTTAATAATTTCCAGTTTCCGTCAGGCTGTTGCTTAAGGGGTTAATAGCTGACAGGAAAAAACACCGGTGTGGTGTATGTTATGATTCAGGCGGGCCGGTCATATCCCATCTAAGGGATGTGCCGGCTTCCTGCATTCTGAATCTTGTCGTTCCGGTACTTCAATAGTCGCAACTTATCGTTACCTTTGCATTTCAAGAGCGGTAGGTATTTGAGTGAAAGTCAGAGAGCTTGTTGATGCGTTTGGTAATCATCCCCAGGTAAAAGGGTT
The DNA here is from genome assembly GCA_937867025.1 of uncultured Bacteroidota bacterium. Taxonomy (GTDB): domain Bacteria; phylum Bacteroidota; class Bacteroidia; order NS11-12g; family UBA955; genus JABMMZ01. The sequence continues at coordinate 15,864 of CALMKH010000096.1, forward strand.
TGTGGGAGAGCACATAAACCCGGGCCGGCATATTGCCCATTTTGAAGGTCTCAGCGGCTCGTCAATGGCGGTGATCCTGGCATCGGTTTTTCATCAGACACATCGCAACATGCTTGTACTGGTGCCGGAAACAGAGGAGGCGGAATTCCTGAGAAGCGACCTGGAGCATCTCATATCGGAAAATGAAATCCTGTTGCTTCCCGACAGTTTTAAACGCGCTTTCGAGTTTGAGGAAATCAATAACGACCAGATACAAACCCGTGCGGAAGTAATTTCCAAGATCCAGCACGCACTTCATCCTTATATTGTTGTAGCAACCCCGGAAAGCATTGCCGAAAAAGTGATCAGCAATGAACGTTTGCAGAGCAATTCATTTGAAATCAAGCTGAAGGAAAAGCTCGACCTCGATTTCCTCGCGGATTTTCTCGACCATAACGAATTTGAAAGGGAGGATTTTGTTTATCAGCCCGGTCAGTATGCCATTCGCGGTGGCATTGTCGATATTTACAGTTTCAGCAATGAAAAGCCTTACCGGATAGAACTTGACGGCAATGAAATTGAAAGCATACGCACATTTGATATCGATACGCAGCTGTCAATTGCGAAAATAGGGTTCCTGACCATAGTTCCCAATATCCAGAGCGATGCCATATCAGGAGAAAAAATTTCATTTTTCAAATACTTTAATGAGGACAGCATTATTGTCCTGAAACATTTTGAAGACCAGTTCCAGTACCTGGTCAAGCAGTGGGAGAGCCTGGCGGAAGAAGGGCATAAACCCGAAAGCTTCCTGCTTCAGCCGGGAGACATCAAATCCAATATCCAGAGGTTCAGGACCATCATAGAGGCCGGAGCCATGGCATCGTTTAAAGCGGACCGGACTTATAAATTCAATACAGTCCCCCAGCCGCTTTTCCAGAAGAATATTGACATGCTCCTGAACCATTTGCAGGCAAATGAGCTGAACAATATCATGAACCTGGTGTTCAGTGAAACCGGTAAACAGATAGAAAGGCTTATCACCATTATACACGACAGGCAGAAACAGATCAATGTCGTGCCTGTCTATCACGGTCTCGCAGAGGGTTTCCTTGACAAGGACATGAAAATGGCCTGTTATACGGAACACCAGTTGTTTGAACGCTATTACCGCTTTAAAACACACAGGCGGGGTTATTCAAAAAGCACGGCGTTAACCCTTAAGGAGTTGAGTGAACTGAGGCCCGGTGATTATGTGACGCATATTGATCATGGCGTCGGCAAGTTTATGGGGCTTCAGAAAATGGAGATGAACAAGGTGATGCAGGAAGCTGTAAAGATTTCGTATCGTGACGGTGATCTGCTGTATGTCAATGTCAACTCCCTTCACAAGATTTCGAAATTTACCGGCAAGGAAGGCACCGAACCATCGCTGCATAAACTCGGAAGCGGCGTATGGGAGAAGCAGAAGGCCAGCACCAAGAAAAAAGTCAAGGATATTGCCAGGGAACTGATAGCCCTGTATGCGAAACGCAAAGCCCAGCCAGGTTTTGCGTTTAGTCCCGACACTTACCTGCAGGTGGAACTGGAGGCCTCATTTCTTTATGAAGATACGCCTGACCAGGCCAAAGCTACGGAAGAGATCAAAAGGGATATGGAGAATCCCAAACCAATGGACAGGCTTTTATGCGGCGATGTGGGTTTCGGTAAGACAGAGGTAGCCATAAGGGCGGCGTTCAAGGCCGTAGCGGACAGCAAGCAGGTGGCCGTACTGGTACCGACCACCATCCTGGCGCACCAGCATTACCGGACGTTCAGGGAGCGATTAAAAGGACTGCCCGTAAATGTAGATTACCTGAACCGGTTCAAAAGCACTGCTGAACAGACCAAAACCATCAAAAAGCTTAAAGAAGGCCAGATAGATATACTGATCGGGACACACAGGATAGTAGGAAAAGATATTAAATTCAAGGACCTCGGCCTGCTTATCATCGATGAGGAACAGAAATTCGGCGTCGGTGTGAAAGACAAACTCAAGGAGCTGAGGGCCAATGTGGATACGCTCACCCTTACGGCAACACCCATACCCCGGACCCTTCATTTTTCCTTAATGGGCGCGCGTGACCTTTCCGTGATTAATACCCCGCCGCCCAACAGGTTCCCGATAAAGACCGAGCTGCACACATTTAACAAGGAGATCATTAAAAAAGCCCTGACTTACGAACTGGGTCGTGGAGGGCAGGTATTCTTTGTGCACCACCGCATCAGGGATATTTTTGATTACCAGCTCATGCTTGAGCAGCTGGTTCCGGGTGTACGCGTAGCTGTGGCGCACGGGCAAATGGAAGGACACGAGCTGGAAGATGTCATGGTTAAATTCATTGAAGGCGAATACGATGTACTGATAGCTACTACCATTATTGAAGCCGGGCTTGATATTCCCAACTGCAATACCATTATCATCAACAATGCCCATATGTTCGGACTGAGCGACCTGCACCAGATGCGCGGCCGGGTGGGAAGAAGCAACAGGAAAGCATATTGTTATTTATTGTCGCCACCCTTGAATTCACTGACCACAGATGCAAAAAAACGGCTCAGCACCATTGAGGAGTACAGCGATCTCGGCGGCGGGTTTAATGTTGCCATGCGCGATTTGGATATCAGGGGGGCAGGTAACCTGCTTGGCGGGGAGCAAAGCGGTTTTATCAGCGAGATAGGGTTTGACACGTATCACAAGATACTGGATGAAGCCATACGCGAACTGAAGCATGACGAATTCGGGGAGTTGTTTGCCGATCAGAAAGAGAATATCAGCAGCAGGGATTGCCAGGTGGATACGGACCTGGACATGCTGATACCCGATTCGTATGTGCGCAACATGCCTGAACGGCTGGCGTTGTATACCGAACTCGGCAAAGTGGAGAACGAGGAGCAGCTGATGCAGTTTGCTGACATGCTGATAGACAGGTTCGGAAAATATCCGGCGGAGGTTAGCACCTTGCTGTCTTCGGTAAGATTGAAATGGATGGGAAAGGCTATGGGCTTCGAGCGGATCAACCTTGAAAAGCATGTCATGAAGATATATTTCCCGGCAGATGAAAAAGCTCCTCTTTATGACAGTGCTGCCTTTATGAAACTCCTGCAATATGTGGCAGCGAATCCAAAAAAGTTTGAGATGAAGCAGAGCTCCAGGACCATCATTCTCATGGCGAAGTCTGTTGGCAGCATTACCGAAGCGACCGAACTGCTGGAAGTCATACAGGAGTTGTATTCTTAGATTATAATTATATTTATTCAAAATAGGATATATTTGAATTACAATATATTTTATAAGTGAACAACCAAAATAATATAGATATTGCATGCAAAAGAATATTGCACGCTAAGAAGAATAAAATAAAAACGCTTGATTTAAGTTATTTGAAATTGCTTGAAATACCGATTGATATTTCAGACATGTATTATTTGAATGAACTTAATTTAAGTAACAACAATTTAAGTCGGTTTCCTTCAGTCATAAGAAAATTGGATAATTTATTCAGATTAGATCTGAGTTATAATAACTTATGTGAGATATCATTTGATATAGAAAGGAAATACCTATTTCGGTTCTTGGATCTATCCTTTAACGCCTTTAATGTAATTCCGGAAGATATAGATCTGCTTGATGCGAATTGCAATATCATTTTCGATGGTAATCCTTTTTTAGAAGAATTGCCTACTGAATTAGAAAGTCGAGATATAAATTTTATTCGATTTTATTTTGACTCTTTAAAACGGAGTCAACACAATGAAAAACTGTTTGAAACTAAATTAATAATAGTTGGAAAAGGAGATGTTGGCAAAACAACTTTAATGCAGGTCCTTAAAGATACTAATTTTATTGTAAAAATAGGGAATGAGGGTCCGACGCATGGGATTGATATCAATAGTCTTCTTTACGAAATCCTTTTTCCAGCTAAACGTCCATATTATAATGTATTTGTTGATTTTGAAAAACTTTATTTGAGAGTTGAGAGTGAAGAAATGGAAGAAAATGAGGAGGAAAATGAGGAGGAAGAAGAGGATCAATCATTTTTGAATAATCCCAATAGTACAGATTTCATTCATATCTCAGAAACAGAAGAGCTTTATTCCTGGGAGATTGAAGATGATTATTATACAGAATCAATTAGGTTCCAAGAGGAACCGTATTATACGCATGATGCATGGATTTCTAAGAATGTAAAGATAAATGGATGGGACTTTGGGGGACAAGAAATATTCTATTCAACCCATCTCTTTTTTCTTACAAAAAGATCAATTTATATATTGGTTTGGGATTCCCGGACAGATGACACGGATGAAAATTTTGAGTATTGGTTTAATATTATTAAAAGACTTAGCAATAGTAGTCCAGTTATTGTAGTAATGAATAAAATGGACATAAATTACAAAAAAGTTGATGAATTATATTATAAAAATCGATTTGCGAATATCGTGAAATTCATTGAGATATCTTGTGTTACCAAACAAGGTATTTTAGAATTAAAGGAATGTATTAAGGAAGAAATAAGAAAATTACCCCATATGGGCGATAAACTCCCTGCATTATGGAATGAAGTTCGGGAAAAGATAAAGACAACAAAGGAAGATTTTATATCATTCGGTCTTTTTCAATCATATTTTGGTCTGAGCCTAAATGAGGAACAGATTGGCTACATAAGTGATTATTTGCATGATTTAGGAGATATTATTCATTTTAGGTCAGAATTTGGTTTGCAAAATATTGTAATAATTAAACCTCATTGGCTTACAAAGGCAATCTATGAACTTATTAAGTCAATTGAAATCCAAAGAAACAATGGTTTTTTTAATGTTTCAGATTTAAGGAAAATTCTTAATATATCAAAGTATCCTTTAGAACAGCATCATCATATTTTGAAACTCATGGAAAAATTCGAAATATGCTTTAAAACTATAGGTTCAAACGATGATTATATTATACCAACATTATTAAATCCAAGTCCAAAATTTAATATTGACAATTTTAACAAAAACCAAGAACAAGTATCAATTAGAATTGAATATAAATATAAATTTACGCCATTTGGTATAATTGAAAGGTTGATTTGCAGACTGAATTCATATGTAATGGATGGGAATTATTGGAAGTCTGGATTACTAGTTACATTTGAAGATTCTAAAGCTTTAATAAGAGTATTAAAGACTGATAAAACTATTAGAGTTGAAGTTGTCGATGGAATTAAATCTAATTTATATTCAATTATAAGGAGCGAGCTATTAGCTATTAATAAGAGTATCAACCTCAAGGAGGGGGATTTTACGGAAAATTTAGCGTGTAATTGTTCAGTCTGCGTTGTCTCTGAATCTCCAAAAATGTACCCAAGATTAGCACTACAAAGATTTATGAGTAAGAACATACTAACTATTTCCTGTTTAGAGAGTGCAGAAACAATCAAAATTGAAGAATTACTGTTAGGTTATCGATCTTCATTTCATGATAGTTCCTTGATTAAATATTTTATTAACGCATGTTCAGAACTTCAAGGTTATCATAAGATTTTATCTTCACACAATGAGAACGAAAAAAATGTCATTTTGCAAAAAATTCTTTCAACTCACTTGAAAAAGTTCGAATACATTGTAAAAGAACAAACAACTTGGGGAAAATCTAGCAGTGCAAAAAGCACTGGAATCATTGATATCTTCGTTCAAAGCCAGGAGGGGAGTCCAATTACTTTTTTTGAAGGCATTGATTTAGAATATTTGGACACTACTAAAATCAAGGATCATGTAAACAAGGTGATAAATAGTTATGATGCTAATGGTCTAAAGGAGAAGTACTTTGGGGTTTATTATAAAGCAAATCATTTTTTTGATTTTTGTAAAAGGTACCTGGAATATAATAATGAAGTCTTGATTGCAGGAATAGAACGAGGTTCATTTGAGGATGTTTCAAAGACATATATTCAGGCTAGTGAAATTCGAGTTTTTAGAACTATTTATTATAGAAATGAAATAAGATTAACACTTTATCACATTTTGATAAATCTGAATTTATGATTGGAATAAGATAGATCAACTTGAATTTCATTATTTTTGCATTCTTTCTTCTGATGGGTTCATTTTTACGTAAGCATAAATCCATTATCCTTTACGGCGTTTCGCTCGCTTCGCTGACACTCCTGCTGCGCTGGCTTGAATTCCGGTTTATGGTCATCGATCATGCCCTGGATATGTATATCGGGATTATAGCGGTGGTTTTTACGGCCCTGGGCATATGGCTGGCTTTAAAACTTGCCAGGCCGAAAGTCCAGACAGTTGTCATAGAGAAGGAAATCGTGGTTCAGGCGCCGGCGGAATTTGTTTTCAACGAAACCGGGTTCAAGACCCTGGGATTAAGCAACCGGGAGCTTGAAGTGCTTCAGCTGATGTCGCAGGGGCTCAGCAACCAGGAAATAGCAGAAAGACTTTTTGTGTCATTGAACACGGTTAAGACCCATTCATCCGGACTGTTCTCAAAACTGGATGTCAAACGGCGCACCCAAGCCGTAGAAGTTGGTAAACGGCTGAAAATCATACCATGATACTTTAGGGTGAGACGGTGTTTTAAGCGCAAAATCACCTGAAAGTATGAACAAAAGGAGGGAGCGAAGGTTCAATTTTGCCCCAGTAAATTAAATATTAAGAAATATGAAAAAAAATGTCATTATCTGCGGATTGATTGCCGGACCAATCAGTATCTCTGGATTTTTCGTGATGAGTTCCAGCATGAATTTTGAAAACGGGATGATCTATGGCTATGCGAGCATGCTCCTGGCCTTCTCACTAATTTTTGTAGGAATAAAAAACTACAGGGACAAATACAATAATGGGTACGTTTCATTCGGTAAGGCGTTCCGGATAGGACTGTATATCTCCCTGATAGCCTCCACCATTTATGTGGGCACCTGGCTGATCAATTACTTTTATTTTATGCCCGACTTTATGGATAAATATGCCGCCCATGTCATTGAAAGGATGAAAACCAGCGGGGCCACAGATGCTGCCATTGCAGAGAAAACAAAAGAAATGGCGGATTTCAAGGTTTTGTATCAGAACCCCTTTATCAATGCGGCGGTAACATATATGGAGATTTTGCCGATAGGCCTCCTGATTTCACTGATCGCGGCGGCCATCCTTAAAAGGAAAAACCCGCAGATGCAAATGGTGGATGTGGTAGATGCCTGATAAGATACTGCAAACTGAAAAAGCCGGCCAACAGCCGGCTTTTTTTATGTTAGTTGTTTTATTTTACATGTTTCTCCTGTATTGCCCGCCCACCTCGAACAAGGCATTGGTAATCTGCCCGAGTGAACAGTATTTGCAGGCCTCCATCAGCGCTTCGAACAGGTTGTGGTTGCTGATGGCGGCTTCCTGCAGGCGCCTCAATTCATGCTGGCTTTTTTCCATGTAATGCCTGTGCAGATTGTCAAGCATGCTGATCTGGTATTGTTTCTCCTCTTCCGTGGCACGGATCACCTCTTTGGGTAAAATAGTAGGGGAGCCTTTACTGCTTAGGAATGTATTAACCCCGATGATAGGATATTCCCCGGTGTGTTTCAGGGTTTCGTAATACAGGCTTTCTTCCTGGATCTTTCCGCGCTGGTACATCGTTTCCATAGCGCCAAGGACACCTCCTCTTTCAGTAATCCTGTCAAACTCCGACATGACGGCCTCCTCAACCAGGTCAGTGAGCTCTTCGATGATAAAAGAGCCCTGGAGAGGATTTTCATTCTTAGCCAGGCCCAATTCACGGTTAATAATGAGCTGAATGGCCATGGCCCTTCTCACAGATTCTTCGGTTGGTGTGGTTATGGCCTCATCATAGGCATTCGTGTGGAGGCTATTGCAATTGTCGTATATGGCATACAGGGCCTGGAGGGTGGTCCTGATGTCGTTGAAATCGATTTCCTGGGCATGAAGGCTTCGTCCGCTGGTCTGAATGTGGTATTTCAACATCTGGCTTCGCTCGTTTGCCCCGTATTTTATCTTCATGGCTTTAGCCCAGATGCGGCGCGCAACCCGGCCGATGACCGCGTACTCAGGATCGATGCCGTTGCTGAAGAAGAATGAAAGGTTGGGACCGAACTCATTTATATCCATACCCCGGCTGAGATAGTATTCGACGTAAGTGAAACCATTGGCAAGCGTGAAGGCAAGCTGGCTGATCGGGTTGGCCCCGGCTTCTGCGATATGATAACCGCTGATGGATACAGAATAGAAGTTCCTGACCTTGTTGGCGATAAAATATTCCTGGACGTCGCCCATCAGCCTCAAAGCGAATTCGGTGCTGAAAATACAGGTGTTCTGGGCCTGGTCTTCCTTCAGGATATCGGCCTGGACAGTTCCCCTTACCTGGGCCAGGGTGTAGGATTTTATTTCATTGTAAGTTTTTTCCGGCAATACCTGGTCGCCGGTCACTCCCAGCAGCATAAGGCCAAGGCCGTCATTGCCCGGAGGCAGTTCGCCCTGATATGAAGGAGGGGTCATGTTGCCGTAAATGTCCTTTATTTTCTGCCTGACTTCATTTTCCAGTCCGTTGGCTTTTATATATAATTCGCATTGCTGATCGATGGCGGCATTCATGAAATACCCCAGAAGCATGGGCGCCGGACCGTTGATGGTCATTGACACCGATGTTTTGGGATCAGCCAGGTTAAACCCGCTGTACAGTTTTTTAGCGTCATCCAGGCAGCAGATGCTCACCCCCGAGTTCCCTATCTTGCCATAAATATCCGGTCTTACATGGGGATCGTTACCATACAGGGTCACACTGTCAAAAGCGGTTGAGAGCCGTTTGGCCGGCAATCCCTGGCTTACATAGTGAAACCTCCTGTTGGTGCGCTCGGGACCGCCTTCCCCGGCAAACATCCTGGTGGGGTCTTCACCCTCGCGCTTAAACGGGTATATGCCTGAGGTATAAGGGAATTCACCGGGAACATTCTCCTGTAGCTGCCACCTCAGGCGATCGCCCCAGGCCTTGAATTTAGGTACGGCGATCTTGGGCACCTGCGTATGGCTGAGGCTTTCGGTATGTGTTTTTATGCGGATTTCCTTATCCCTGACCTTGAAAATATAATCTTCGTCCTTGTATTTACGGGCCAATACATCCCA
>CALMKH010000097.1 GCA_937867025.1 uncultured Bacteroidota bacterium
ATGGATCCCGGCTGCACAATGAGCAGCCTGCTGGAAATTATCGTCGGGGATGAATCCTTATTCGAACATTATATTTTCGATCAGCAATTCGCCCATCCGGGCTGGTCGGGCATGGTAGCCTTACTGGAAGATGATCCTTCGGCCCTGCTGGACCCGCGAGAAATAAGCCTTCATGACTTCATCATGCTTGAGCTGCTCATGGAGATCGACGTGCTGGAAACAACGCTGGGAAAGTCTTTTGAACCGCTCGCGACCAAACTACGCGAAATCCCCGGGGATCTGTTAGCCGAAGTTCCCGGGACCACCCTATCGGAACTGTACGTTATGTGGCAGGAGGCCTATGAATGGTCGTATTACGACCAGGTGCTGAATGGCCTTATCCAGGCTCAGGCTCTTCCTGGGCGGGAAAAGAACCACAGTATGGAAGCTTTTTTCTGCATTGATGACAGGGAGCTTTCTTTAAGACGGTATATTGAGTCTATCGATCCGGCAGCTGAAACGCACAGCACGCCCGGATTCTTCAATGTTGAATTCTATTTCAGGCCCGAACATGGGAAATTCAACACCAAGGTATGCCCCGCTCCTGTTAAACCGGGACACCTGATCGAGGAACTCGGCGCGGGAAACAAACGGGAGGCTGATTTTCACTTCACCAAGCACTCGCATTCACTTGTGAAAGGATGGCTTATATCACAGACCCTGGGTTTCTGGTCGGCCTTCAAATTGTTCCTCAACATTTTCAAGCCGGCCCTGGGGCCTGCCACATCGTATTCTTTCAGGCACATGGACAGGCATGCGAGGCTGACAATTGAAAACACCGATCCGAACCATAAAAAGGATGGCCTGCAGATAGGCTTCACCATAGAAGAAATGGCTGACAGAGTAGAGGGACTCTTAAAAAGCACGGGGAGAGTCCACATCACCACACCTGTTATTTACATGGTCGGGCATGGTGCCAGCAGCATCAACAACACGCATTATGCCGGATACGATTGCGGCGCCTGCAGCGGCCGTCCGGGCTCCGTCAACGCCCGTGTATTCTCCGCTATGGCGAATCACCCGAAAGTGAGGGAAATCCTGTCGACCAGGGGCATACATATTGCCGGTAATACGCAGTTCCTGGGGGCGTTGCACGACACGACCCGGGATGAAATCGAATGGTATGACGAGGAGTTGCTCTCACCCGAAAACAAGATTAGGCACCAGCATAACAAACAGGTTTTCGAAAAAGCCCTCCATATGAATGCAAAGGAACGTTCAAGGAGGTTTATCCTCATGAACACCCGCGATGAAGCCGTAAAAATCCACAGCAAGATCAAACTGCGGTCTGTGTCCCTGTTCGAACCGCGCCCGGAATTGAACCACGCGACAAATGCCCTCGCCATCATAGGAGGACGGCATCTTACGCAAAACCTTTTCCTCGACCGCAGAGCCTTCTCCAACTCCTATGATTACAAAGTCGATCCTGAAGGGACATTCCTTTTGAATATTCTGAAGGCCGCGGCACCTGTTTGCGGAGGAATCAACCTTGAATACTATTTCTCGAGGACAGATCCCTACAGGCTCGGGGCCGGCAGCAAGCTGCCTCACAATGTGATGGGCCTGATAGGCGTTGCCAACGGCACGGACGGGGATCTGAGACCCGGCCTGCCATACCAGATGGTGGAAGTGCACGACCCCTTGAGACTGCTGATGATCGTCGAACATTACCCCGAAGTATTGCTTGACACCATTATGAGATCGCCTGAAACATATGAGTGGTTCGCAAACGGCTGGATACACCTTATCGCCATACATCCCCTGGATAAAACGCTTTTCAGATTCAGGGACGGCGCATTCAGCCCTTACAAACCGCTGCCGGAAAAGATCGCCACTGTCACGGACCTGGTGCCTCTTATCGAGAATACGGAAAACAATCTCCCGGTTTTAATCCTTAACCATAACAGGCCATGACGCAAAGCTTAAACATATTCATCTTTGTTCCCCTTCTCGGGTTTCTGGCCAGCCTGCTTGTTTCAGGCAAAAGGGAAATACTGCTTTCGAGGATCGCTTTTTATACTGCCGGCATCAATCTGGCATCCCTCGTCGTTTTTAGTGTTTTCTGGCTTGGAGCAGGACATCCGTCACTCAACATCAGGGAAATCGTACTGTACCATTCCGAAGGATATGAGTTCCTGCTGGATTTTTATTACGACAAGATAACCGCTTCCTATCTGATGACAGGCGCCCTGCTTACATTCCTGATCACGGTTTACAGCAGGTATTACCTTCACCGCGAACCCGGGTACAAGCGCTTCTTCAATACCATACTTTTCTTTTACCTGGGGTACAACCTTACAGTCCTGTCCGGAAACTTTGAAACCCTTTTCCTCGGCTGGGAAATACTGGGCATATCCTCTTTCCTGCTGATCGCGTTTTACCGCGACAGGTATCTGCCGGTGAGGAATGCCGTCAAAGTATTCTCCATTTACAGGATAGGCGATGTCGGCATACTGCTGGCCATGTGGGCCAGCCATCACCTGTGGCATGAGAATATCACGTTTGCCAAACTGCATAATTATGATCTCGTTCATGAGCATTTGCAGGAGCACAGCCTTGTCGGGGTGTTTATTTCACTGATGATACTTGTAGCCGCCGCGGCAAAATCCGCGCAGTTGCCATTCTCATCCTGGCTTCCGAGGGCCATGGAAGGACCGACACCATCCAGTGCCATCTTTTACGGGTCATTGTCGGTGCACTTCGGGGTATTCCTGCTGCTGAGGACCGAACCAATCTGGGAACAGCAGTTGTCTGTGCGCATACTTATTGGCGCCGTCGGCCTGTCTACCAGCCTGGTGGCTACACTAATTGCGCGGGTTCAATCGTCCATCAAGAGCCAGATAGCGTATGCTTCCATCGGCCAGATTGGTATCATCTTCATGGAAGTCGCGGCCGGATGGGATACCCTGGCATTGATACATTTCGCGGGAAATGCATTTCTCAGGACATACCAGCTGCTGGTATCACCTTCGGTAGTCAGTTACCTGATAAAGGAACAGTTCTACAATTACATGCCAAAGACACACTCGCTGGAAGATTCACTTCCTAAAAAGATCGAATACTCAATCTACCTGCTGAGCCTGAAGGAATTTAACCTCGACCAATGGATCAACCGGATCGTGTTTTCACCCCTGAAAAAACTTGGCAAAAAACTCAACTTCATCACCATGAGGAATGTGTTTTATTATGTCGTGCCCGCGTACCTCGCCGGCATATTCTTTATGTATCGTGAAGAACTGGTTCCCGGATACATCCATGAAATACTCCCACAGCTTTTCTCTTTAGCGGGACTATTGATGGTGCTCAGATCGTTTTCGGAAAGGACATCACCCATTCTTGCATGGACGCTGGTCATCCTGAATCATTTCTGGATAGCCCTTGCTGTTTCCTTTAACGAACATTTCGATTTTGAGCATATCGTGTATTACCTCAGCGGGGTGATCATTTGCGGCGCAGCCGGCTTATATGTGCTCTCAAGGCTCCGGTCTTTTGAAAAGAACCATTTCGACCTGGACCAATTTTACGGCCATGCGTACGAATACCCGGGACTTGCGCTCGTATTCCTTATAAGCAGCCTTGGACTTATGGGTTTTCCGGTCACTGCCACTTTCATAGGAGAAGACCTTATATTCAGTCATATCAGGGAACACCAGTTCTTCCTGGCTTTTTTTAATGCCCTGGCCTTTATTATGGGAGGCATCTCCCTCATCAGGATATATGCGCGGCTGTTCCTTGGCCCGCATATAAAAACGTATCACGAAACCCCATACAAATCATCTTAATTCAAACAACAATGACAAAACCAATCATTATATTATACATATGCCTCCAGGCGCTTACCGCACGCGCGGCTGAAAGGGCAGTCAACCCTCAGCGGGACACTACACGCGCTAAAGAAAAAGAACAACTTAAATACAACCTGAACGAAGACGGTTCTCACTATTTCCAGGTCACATTTCTCAACCAGGCATGGCTCAGGTTCAACGAAAACAATCCCGGCACAAAAGCCGACGGTGTTGTTAAACCTCAAACCTTTGATATCGGCTTGCGGCGAACCAGGATACAGATGTTTACACAGCTAACCGACAAAGTGTTCCTTTATTTCCAGTTCGGCCAGAACAGTTTCAACTCACAGTACAATACAGGCAACAACCGCAAGAACGCCGCATTTTTCCATGATGCCGTATGTGAGTATAAAGTAAGCAGGGGAAATGAACTTAAATTGGGTAGCGGTCTCACCATTGCCAACGGTTTATCGCGTTTTTCACAACCGGGCATAAGCAGCATCATGACGATGGACGTACCCGTATTTGCGCAGGCTACAGTTGATCAGACCGACCAGTTCAGCCGAAAGCTCAGCCTGTATGCAAGGGGACAGATTCATAAAATAGATTACAGGTTCAGCCTGAGCGATCCTTTTCCTATCACTTCCAGCGGGAATCCCGCACCTGTAGCCTCAAAGTATGCAAGCTTTGCTGCTATCGGGCGAAATAAACAGTTACAAGGCTATATCGCCTGGCAATTCTTTGAACATGAAGGCCATACCACTCCCTACATGGCAGGAACTTATCTGGGCAGAAAAAAAGTCTTGAATATTGCCGCCGGTTGCATATATCAAAAAAAAGCCATGTGGAACAGGGCGACTGTCCAGGATTCAATCGCTTTCCAGGATATGCTGCTAATGGCTGTGGAAAGCTACCTGGATATGCCGATTAATAAGGAAAATGGCACTGCCATATCCGCTTATGCCGGATATTTCATAACAAATTACGGTACTGACTACCTGCGGTACAATGGCATTATGAACCCCGGCAATGCCACAGAACTGAACAGCAGCAACAGCTTGGCAGGACAGGGGCCTGTGTATGGCAACGCGTTTCCGATGTTCGGCACAGGCCGTATCATCTATGTGCAATTCGGCTTCTTATTACCAGAACTCCGGGACGGCCACGGTCAGATGATGCCATATGTTTCGTCCACGCTGGCTTCATTTGACAGGTTGCAGGGGGTAAACACGAACCTTTATAATGCGGGCGTCAACTGGCTTATAAAAGGACACAATGCCAAAATAAGTCTCGACTGGCAAAACAGACCAACTTATTTTATCGATGCCGCATCACGCGTGCAGTCGGGAACAAGAAAAAACACATTCACTATTCAATATCAGATATTCATTTAAAACATCATGGAAAAACAACATAAAAAGTTGCCTGAAGAAGGCATAAAAGGATTGAGGCAAAACTGGAAAACAGACTCCATATCCGGATTCCTGGTATTCCTGCTGGCTCTGCCCCTGAGCCTGGGCATTGCTAAAGCCAGCGGATTCGATCCCGCCATGGGTGTGCTTACAGCAATGATCGGCGGTCTGTTTGTCAGCTTTTTTAATGTCTCGCCGCTGACGATCAAAGGTCCTGCCGCCGGTCTTATCACCGTCTGTGCCGCAGCCATCGGGGACCTTGAAAAACTGGGACTCGCCGGGCACAACCCTGTCAGTATGGTTTGCGCCGCGATCGTTGTCATGGCCATCATCCAGGTTGTTTTCGGTTTTATGAAATTAGGGGCCCTCAGCGATTTTTTTCCGCATTCCGCCGTGCATGGCATGCTTGCCGCAATAGGCATCATCATTATTGCCAAACAGATACCTGTATTGCTAGGTGACGAACCGAGCGTCTACAAAGGGGAATCACCCCTGCAAATGCTGGCAGACATACCGAGATTTATCAGGGAATCGCACCCCCACCTGGCTGTCGTGGGTATAATCTCATTGCTGGTGATGTTTATTTTTCCCAGGTTAAACATCAAAGTGTTCCGCAACATCCCCGCTCCTGTCCTGGTGCTTGTCATTGCCATCCCGCTCAGCATATACTGGCATTTCAAGCACGATTACTCCCTGGTCAGGATCGGGAGCTTCTGGCAGAACATACATGTCAGCGCAGATTTTGCCGCCATAGGGACTTTCACATTCTGGAAATATGTATTCATGTTCCTTTTTGTCAACAGCCTCGAATCCCTTCTTACCGTGAAAGCGGTTGACAATATGGATCCATACAAGCGTGAATCCAGTTATAGCGGCGACCTGATAGGCCTGGGTGCAGGCAATGCGCTGTCAGGGCTTTTAGGTGGGCTCCCCATGATTTCAGAAGTTGTTCGCAGCGGATCGAATGTTGGTTTTGGTGCGCGCACAAAATGGTCAAATTTCTTCCACGGCCTTTTCCTGCTTATTGCCATGCTGATGCTGATCCCCGTTATCGAACTGATACCAAACGCCGCCCTTGCGGCTATGCTGATATTTGCAGGTTTCCGGCTGGCAGCGCCTAAAGAATTCATCAGCACTTACAGGATAGGCAGGGAACAACTGGCCATATTCCTCATCACCATACTGGTAACATTGTTGCAGGACCTGCTGCTGGGCATAGCTTCCGGCATACTTGTCAAATTCATTTTCCACCTGTATAACGGAGCATCGGTCTCAAGCCTTTTCAAAGCCCGGTATGAGATCCGCAGAAACGACAAGACCACCTATATCCATGTGAACGGATCCGCCGTGTTTTCCAATCTTATAGGTTACAAAAAAGTGTTTACCGGGCTGCCTCCCGGCGAGCATGTTGTTGTTAATTTTTATTCCGCCCATCTCGTGGATCATTCATTCCTGCACTTTGTGCATCACTTCGGACATACATACGATGCCAGGGGCGGGCAGTTCCGCGTAACAGGGCTTGAAACCCATAAGGCCCTCTCAGAACATCCCCTTGCTACCAGGAAAAAAAGATAGCGGTGTATATTCCAGGTACGGCCGGCGGATATGGAAGGTATTTCTGCCGGCCGTTCATAACAGCATCATCAGCCATCGCTTGTTGCCGGTATTTCCGGATGGATGTTTTGTCATCTTACGCCGGCAGACGGCATGCCTTTCAACAAAGCTTTAGTTCTTACCGGTATTGCAGACTTGCCGGGTAATTTTTG